>JBIKUM010000353.1:0-2803 GCA_044347585.1 Terrimicrobiaceae bacterium | reverse complement strand
CCGAACTCCACGGGCAGCGGCGAGGGCCTCGATCTGGCGGCTTGCGCCATGCACCAGGACGACTTTGATACTTAGGGAGCGGAGCACGGCGAGATCCAGCAGGATGTTCGGAAAATTCTCCGATTCCACGACCTCGCCATCCACCGCAACCACGAAAATACGCTCCCGGAAAAGGGGGACGTATTGCAAAATTTCACGCAGGTCGGAGACGTTCACGAATTAAGGATTCGCTGATAACAGATGATCCGCTCGCGACATAGAGGAAAATAACGCTGGCGGCGTGGCTTGTCGGCTCGTTAGTTTGCCGTCCATGTCCTTTGAAAAGTGCCTACTCGCGGCGCAGGGTTATCTGGAGCTTGGTATGCCGGTCGAGGCCATGGCGGAGCTTGATTCCATGCCGTCGGAAGACAGGGAGGTCGAATCCGCTTTGCAGTTACGGCTTTTCATCACCATGAAAAGCCACAACTGGGACGAGTCGCTTCGGATTTGCGAGCGTTTGCGGGAGATTTATCCGGAAGCTGTCTCGGGCTACATTCATGGTGCGTTCTGCCTGCATGAGCGCGGTAGCACTGATGCGGCATTGAAGCTTCTGCTCAGCGGGCCGTCGAAACTCGCCGAAGAGGCGACCTATTTTTACAACTTGGCCTGCTACAGCGCGGTCCTGGGCGACTTGGAAAACGCGCTCGATTACGCCCAAAGAAGCTTCGCGATGGATGACAAATTCCGCGACATCGCAAAGTTGGATCCTGATTTGATCGAGCTACGAGGTCAGATGTGAGCAGGGTGCGGCAGGCATTTGAAAAAAACTTCGCCGACGGTGTCGAGGTCGGCGCCGCTTTGCGCATCTTTCGCGGCGGCGAGGAAGCCGTCTCTCTTTGCGGAGGTTTTTGCAACTCGGCCCGCTCGGTGCCATGGAACGATGAGACGCTCGTTCTGATCTGGTCCGCCACCAAGGGCGTGGCTGCCGCCTGCACGCTCCATGCTATGCAGGAAGCGGGGGCAGATCTTCACACACGCGTTGCGGATTTCTGGCCGGAATTCGCGCAGGCTGGAAAGGGCGCCCTCACGCTTGGCCAAGTCCTCTCGCACCGCGCGGGGTTGTGCGCGCTCGAGGATCCCTCCGCGAATATTCTCGATCGCGAAAGCGTCGTGCGGGCGATCGAAAAACAAACGCCTCTTCTGCCTGTCGAAGCGGGCCCAGCCTACGGACCCAGGGTCTTTGGTTTTGTGTTGGATGAAATCCTGCGCCGCCTCGCGGGAGGGGAATCGCTCGCTGACTATTGGCGCCGGTTTTTTGCCGACCCGCTTGGCATCGACCTGTGGATCGGCCTTCCGGAAAATCAAAATGCCCGCGTGGCCACCATCCTTCCGCCGCGCGCTGGCCCGCCCGCTGCGGGTGACGAGCTATTCTTGCGGGCTTTTACGGATGCGAATTCCCTCACGCGCCGGGCCTTTGGCAGCCCGCCGGGGCTGTCTGGAATCTCGGCCATGAACGCCCCGCAAGTCCGGGCCGCCTCGCTCCCCTCGATGGGAGGCATCGCCTCCGCGCAAGCCTTGGCGAAATTTTATGCCATGCTGGCCTCGGGCGGTTGCATGGAGGGTAAGGTCTTTTTCAAAAAGCAAACGCTCGAGTGGATGTCCACCCGCCTCACGCAAGGCTTTGATCCTGTGCTCCAGCGGGAGATGTCCTTCTCAGCCGGCTTCATGATGGATCCACTGGATGGGAACGGCCGAAAAATCCGCTCTCTACTTGGCCCCACGCTGTCCGCTTTCGGCCATGCTGGAGCCGGGGGAAGCCTGGGTTTTGCCGATCCGGAGCAAGGTGTCGGATTCGGTTATGTGATGAACCAAATGGAGAGCGGCGTGCTTCCGCATGAGCGATGCACCTCTCTGGTGCGCGCTTTTTACGAGGGTTAATTAATAATCGTCACCGGTGTGCCTGCCGGTGCGTTCTCAAAGAAAACTTTCACCATTCGCTCCGGCATGCGGATGCAGCCGTGGCTGTCGGGAACCCCGGGAAGAAATCCTTGGTGCAAACCCACCGCCGTGCGGCCGAGTCGCATGAAATAAGGCATCGGAGAGCCGGCAAAGCTTCCGCCGGGCGGCACGGGATCTTTGAGTTTGGACACATTTTTCACCAGCACATCGCCCTGGGCGTCCACATAATCACCGTAAAGATTCGAGACATGGTTTGGATTTTTCTGGGTGATCTTATAGGAGCCAGTCGGGGTTCCATAGCCTTCGCGGCCGGACGAAATGGCGGAGACGCCAACAAGCTTCGATCCTTTGTAGAACGAGGCTTTTTGATCCGAGAGATCGATGACTATCGATGGCGCTCCCTGCACACCGTCGCCATCCCAGTAGGAATTTTTGTCGGCGAGTGTGGATTCCGCAGAGCGCGAAATGATCGAGCCGTCGGTTCCGAGATAGCTCGTGGCGGTGTTGGTCAGGCGTTTGTCGTAGTTCGCACAACCGGCGAGAAGCAGAGTTACTGCGGTGAGAACGGTGAAATCCTTGCGGGTCATATCTTGCGGCGGAATTAAACGCAGCGGCGGCACAGCGTCAAGTCACGGTGCATTCATTTCAAGGTGCCAAAGAAATTTCCCAGTAAGGCTTTTCATTTCAAAAACCCTTGTTCACACTCCGCCGCACCTACCCCATTAAACACAAAAAGAATTTATGCCAGTAACAGCCAAAGGACTCGAAGGAATCGTAGCAAACTCAACCAGCCTCAGTGATGTTCTCGGTCAAGAGGGCATCCTCATTTATGCCGGTTACGACATCAACGAAATCGCCGGAAACG
>JBIKUM010000439.1:0-2820 GCA_044347585.1 Terrimicrobiaceae bacterium | reverse complement strand
CGACGCGCAGCGCCGCGAGTTGAACGGCGTGTTGCTCGCGTATCTGTCGTCGACCGGCCGTTCCGACGCGGCCGGCATCGCGTGGAAGCACTTCGAAGCCGCGGACAACATGACCGATCAGCAGAACGCGCTCGGTTGTCTGGTCGAGATGGACGTGCCGGAGCGCAAGCACGCGCTCGACGCGTTCCACGAGCGCTGGCACGGCGATCCGCTCGTGCTCGACAAGTGGTTCATGGTGCAGGCGACGAGCCAGATGCCCGGCGCCCCGGACCGCGTGCGCGAACTCACGAAGCGCCCCGACTTCACGCTCGAGAATCCGAACCGCGCGCGTTCGGTCGTGCACGCCTTCGCGGCGAACAACCCGACGGGCTTCCACGACGTGAGCGGCGCCGGCTACCGCTTCGTCGCGGACCACGTGATCGCGATCGGCGCGTTCAATCCGCAGATCGCGTCGCGTCTCGCGAAGTCCTTCAACCAGTGGAAGCGCTACGACACGAAGCGTCAGGCGCTGATGAAGCTCGAACTGATGCGCATCGCGTCGACGAGCGGTCTCTCCAAGGACGTGTTCGAGGTCGTGACCACGGCGCTGAACGGCTGACGCGTGCCTGCGTGACGCGTACGGTGTCCGACACCGTACGCGTCACGACCCGCCGCTCAGTTCAGCGTCAGCCGCAGGATGTTCGACACACCGATGTCGGGCGCCGCGGCACACGGCGCGACACCGGGCGCGACCACCGTCCATTGCACGTCGGCGACCGCGCCGGCGAGCGACGCCTGGGCGGGGACGGCCAGCGCCTTGGACGCGCTCCCGCCGACGACGTTCAGCGTGTACGTCGTGCCGAACGGCAACCAGCGGCACGCTCCGCAGTCGAGCGTCGCTTGCGGCGCGGCGATGTTGAGGATCGCGAGCACGGCACTCGGCGGTGCGCCGGCGAGCTCGAGACGGAACGTGCCGTTGCCGAGCGCCGGCGGCTGCGGCGCCACGATCGTTCCGACGCCGCCGCATCCGCCGCCCTGATCGACCGACGTGGCGAGCGGCGAGAACGCGTCGAAGCGGCGGCCGTGCAGCTCTTCGAAGTTCGACGTGCCGTAGTCGGTGTGGAGGGTGTAGGCGATCAGTCCGCCGGAGAGGTGCGCGTCGTTGCCCGTCGATTGGAGGCAGAGGAGCGGCTCGAGCGGATACTCGTCGAACTGCACACCGAAGATCGAACCCGAAGTGCGCTGCGCGAATTCGAGTTTGCTCTGAAACGTGGCCGCTGTGAGCGGGTCGAGTCCCTTGACGTACGAACTGCCTTCCCAGATGTACGTGAGGAACGCTGCCCCCGGCCGCCACGCGACATTCACCTGTGACTGGTAGAGCGACGTCGCGTGATCGACCGTCGCACCGACGGTGAGACTCGATCCGTTCCACGTGAGCGGTGCGACGATGGCGCTCGGGACCCAGTCGTTGGTGCCGTTGGCGACGATGTATTGCGCAGGATTCGTTCCACCGCCGTCGATGGAGAGATCGAGTACGGAGTCCTCCGTGCCGCATTCGAGCACGGGCGCGAGCAGCTTCGATCCGCTGCGATCGACGATCGTCGCGTAGCTCTTGCGCGTCGAACCGGGAGCGTTGTCGTGGACCCACGCGACGCCCATGTGGCCGTCGACGTTCGGTCCGTGGCTGATGCGCACCGTCGTGAGGCGGTCGAAGATCGACGGATCGAGCTGAACCGTCGACGTCCCGACCAGCGTCGGATCGCCGACGGCCGGTGTGTTCACACGAGCGAAACGCACACCGCCGTTCTTGTCGCCCCAGACCACGAACGCGCGTTCGGGAACGGCGACGGACAGCGACGTCTCGCCCGCGATGTCGACCTGGTCGAGATCGCCGATCGGCTCCTCGGTCAGCGTGAGGGTCGACGACAGCGCGCCGTTCGCCGGGTTCACGAGGCGCATCTGGATGCGATCCGTCGTCGCGCCCGGCGACACCCACGCGACCGCGAAGCGGCCGGCGCGCGCGACGCGAGCGATGCGAACGTGCCGTCCGGACGCCGCGAGATTGATGGGCGAGCCGAGCAGCCCGCCGTTCGCGTCGAGGCGCTGCGCGAACGCCGCGTCGAATCCGAGCGCGTTTTTGCGCTGGAACACGACGAGGTACGTGTTCGTCGTCGCGTCGTACGCCGCATCGGAATTCGAGTCGAGATCCGGGGACGTCGGTGTCGTGATGTCGAAGTCCGCGCCCACGATCGGATCGAGCGTGATCGGCCACGCCGCCGCGTCGAGCCACGCGTCGTCGATCACCAGTTCGAGGCCGCCGTCGACGAGGCGCACGTCGCCGTCGGTCCGATCTCCATCGGCGTCGATGCCGAACAGGCGGCCATAGGTGATCGAGCCGAAGCGGTGCGTGCCGTTCGCGCGGCGCTCACCCAGTTCAGCATTCGCGCCGCCGAGTGCGACGCGCACGACGAGGTCGCCGTCGCCGCCGAGCGGCCCGTCGATGACGAGGCTGTGTTCGATTCCGGCGGCCGTGCGTTCGAAACGCTCGAGCACACCCGGCGCGCGGTCGAACAGCGTGAACGCGCCGTCGTTGCGCGGCGGTGCGGCGTCGAGCGCGACGCGCTCCTCACCGCGCCGCAGTTCGACCGCGCCGAGGCGCAGCGTCGCGCCGTTCGCCGGTTGGAAATAGAGGCCGTTGGGCTCGAAGCGCGCGGCGAACGAGGCCGTCGAGGAGTCGGCCGCGAAGGTCTGGGCGCAGGCGAGGGCGACGAGGGCGAGTGAGCCGTTCATACGGACCCGAACCGCGCCCCCTGGCGAGCGTCCCGTGCGATCCCGCGTCCG
>JBIKUM010000471.1:0-2821 GCA_044347585.1 Terrimicrobiaceae bacterium | reverse complement strand
GCCATAAATTAATTAACTACTCATTTTGTTAAAAAGAGGAGATACTTGATTCCTTATTGGATAGTGGACACACCTCCGAAGGCACTCCCGAAGTCAAAAGGATGTTGACTGTTCTCATGGGTGAGCTAATCATCCACGACCTTCTCTTTCTTTGCGCTTGTCCAATCCTTCCCCGAGTGAGTATAATCCAGCGCATGATGAAGAGTGGACAGCACGGATGCATACGCCTCCTACTTTCATTGCCGGCTTAAAAATTGCCTCCGGTATCCGAGCCTGCTCGCCGTCCTGCTCTTGATCGGCTTCCTCTTCGTTGTCCTGACCCTGACCGGGATCAATGTTTCCAGACTCTTCTCTGGCATGCATACCTACGCATAAGGGTGCCTTTCAAATTTTACAAATTTGTTAAATTTCAGACTTCCTGATCTCGCCGGAAAATGACTTGGCACTTTTTCACACGGATCAGGCGAGTGCATAGATCATCCGGGCGCCGGTTTCAGGATGCCTGAAGGCGGCCTCTGTCAGTTCGGCGAGAAGGGCTGCCATCGCCTTGTCATGGGCCGGACACGACATCCGGTGGATGCGGACGGTCAGCGTGTTTTCCGCTTCGCCTGGCTCGATGTCGGCTGAGGAGACGAAGAGTTCGCGGATCAGGGCGCGCGCCTCGTCTTCCTTGGCCAGATGCGGACGCAATAGCCCGACCAGAGCCGTCTCGGCGCGGTAGGCGATCATCTTGACCGTGTCCGTCAGCGCCTTCCGCAGCGGGGCCAGCTGCCTCGGGCGTTCGTTTTCAGGCAGCGAGGAGAGAGGCACTTTCCGCTCCACGTGATTCCTTTGAGTCCGGAGGGCCGCCAGGTCGCTCTCCAGCCGCTGGATATCCTCCAGGCGTTCGGCCTGCTTCTGTATTTCGGCGCCGCTTCCCAGCGCTGCCTTGCCCAGTTCGGCATGCAGCTTGCGGAGGCGGCCGCGTTTATCCCTTACGGCCTTGTCGAGGAGGCGCCAGGCCGGGTTGACAGTCACGACGGTGCCAGGAATCTCTTCGCTTCCGTATTGCACAAGTCCATCGATGTCATAGTGTTGCATCATATACTTGAAAAAGTTTTCCTGGCACCATCTGGCGAACATCCGGGCCGCGACGGAAAGGCTGTCCAGGCGGCGGGCGGTGGAGATGATGGAAGTCTGATGCCCGGTTTCGCACAGCCGGCGTATCTCGAGGACGGGGACTGCCTTGCCCCCGGCCGTCAGCTCGGCCTGCCGAGAGGCAAGCCTCATCCGGGTCGTTCCGCCGCCGGGTGACGGGACTTCGCTTTCCACGAACTCGCCTTCGGGCCACAGGCCGCTGACCGACTTGCGGTAGGTGATGGCGCCGATGCGCTTCTCCCAGAGCGCGGAGAGCAGGCTGTGCGTCGCCCCCTCCCTGTCGAATACCATGACGAACCGGTGCAGCAGCGGGTCGGCCGCCAGCTCGGCCTCGGACGGCTGGCCTGGGACGCTGGCCGTCAGCTCCGGGACGATATCCCCGAGCAGCGTGGCGGCCAGCCCGTCGGTGATGGCCTTCGAGACGACGAAGAACGGGCGGCCCAGGGCGTCGTTGATCCAGTAGTCGGTCGTGCCTCTGAGGCAGAGCCTGTCGCGCGAGACATAGCGCCTGGGCAGCAGGGCGTCAGAGCCGTGGTAGACCCTCACATGGCCGTCCATGTAAAGGTATCCGGCCTCCCCGGGGTCAGCCGCCATCCAGGAGCGGGAGAGCTCCGTCATCCACTCCCCTGGCGTGCCACCCGAGGCCATCTGGGCGACCTTCCGCCTCAGGGTTCGCACTTCCGGTGCGCGGTCGACTCCGACGGATTTGCCGAGCTCGCCGGGCGGGACGTGCCGCAGGCCTTCGGGCCTGCGGATGCGCGCCAGGGCCATGAACCCCATGAACGACAGGATGTGCAGCACGCTGTAATATCCTTCCGGCAGGCTGAGGTGCTTGCCGATGCCGCTCAGCAGTCCGTTACCGCACAGCGCGGGAAGCCCGGCCAGCAGGCCGCCCATGGCGACGTCGTGGCACCGCTCAAAGCGGGCGGTGGCGCCCGAAAGGCCCAGCGCGGCGGCCATGCGGTCTCCGGCCCGCGTGCAGGCTGTCCCCATCCCCTCCGCAGCCCGCGCGTCCGCCGCACTGCGCGCGGACTTGTCCGTCCACGCCTCGCTGTCCGGGGCGGCGGGGCGCACCTCCGGGGCCCTGGTGACGCGCCCGCCGCGCACCGCCTTCCGGAGCGTCGACTCCTTCACGCCCGCCAGCCTGGCGGTCTGGGGGACCGTCTTCCCGCCGTCCAGGAGCCGTCCGCACTCGGCGGCTTTCCCGGGCGTCAACACCGTTCCGCCGCGCCCCGTGCGAGGTGCGTAAAAGGAGCCGGGGCCATTCTCTGCTGACTGCCGCATCCAATTCATGAGCGTGCGGTGGGGGATGCCGAGGAAGGAGGCCTCAACCTCGCAGGCGCGTGCGTGCCCGTTGGCGACGAGAGTCGTGATCGCCACGCGCTGTCCGGCGGCGTCCGTCTCGGCGTGGGAATAATAATTGTCAGCGCCGACAAAATACGTGACCCGCCCGTCCTTCTTCAAAACGCTGACAACATCACCTATTCGGCTTGCGCCGTCCGGAAATCCCTGCAATAATAACTGCGGCATGGTGGAACCTCTTTGGGGTTCAATCCCTCGTGGGCTTTGTGTTTTCACCCAGAAGAGTCCACCATGCCGCTTCATTTGTCACGCACAAAATTGTGCCAAGTCATTTTCCGGGAATTGCCGCCATTTTCCGGTCGAGATCAGGAAGTCTGAAATT
>JBIKUM010000065.1:0-11017 GCA_044347585.1 Terrimicrobiaceae bacterium | reverse complement strand
GAGGCCGTCGAGACTCTCCAAGAATCGCTCAATTTTCATCCTACCCACTCCGAAGGGTGGACAGCCCTTGGAGTCGCCCAAGCCCGGTTGAATGCGATGCCCGAGGCCGTGAAGGCACTCGAACGAGCGATTGAAATCGATTCTGGCAACGCCCACGCCCTGCGAAACCTCGCCGCTATCCACGCCAAGGAATCCCCCTCTCGCGCCTTGCCGTTCATGCAAGAAGCCGCGCAGCTTCTACCCCAGGATCAGCGTTCTCAGTATGGCCTGGCGCAGTGCCTCCTTCAACTCGATCGCGTCGATGAAGCCGACCCGCTGCTGGTTAAAGCCATTTCTCTCGATCCACTCAGCGAGATTGCGGAATTTGCCCGGACAGATCGCACCCGTATTGCACAAGCAAACTTGCGGTCAAACGCAGGCGGCGGCACGCGTCCAGATGCCGTATTCTTCTGCCTCGACGCCATGCAGAAATTCCACGCACTTGGCGAGGCGCAAACGAAAGCCATCACCTTCGAAGTGGCCATGCTCGGGCGCGGCGGTTTCGACATCAACAGCCCCGACAAAAAATACACCCTCAAAAGCCTGCCCGGCCAATTCTCCGGTTTGCATCTTGTTTCCATCATGTATGTCGGCATGAAATCACTGGCACCCACGGTCGATGTCGGCATCGATCTCTCCGAAGAATACGCCGAAGCAAAACGCCTGTTTGCATTGGAATAATAGCCAAGGCGCAAAGTCATTTTTTAAAACCTCCAAATGATTGTTTACCTCGAAACAGCTGAAAAATTTTGCAGCGATGTGGATGACAATTGCATCGAAGAGCGTATTCACGATGCGTTTCGCATGAAGTTGGGGCGTAGCGTCGGGGACTCTGAGAAACGGTCTTGGCGAAACTCAATGCAATACATGCGAGGCGTGCTTTCAGACAACTCCATACCCTCTGACTTAGGTGTTGCGATCGAGTTTAGTATTCCCCAAACATCAAAGCGAATAGACTTCATTCTCACTGGTCACAATGCTGAGGAGCACCGGAGTGCAGTCGTCGTCGAACTAAAACAGTGGGATGATGTCGATGCGACTGAAAAAGATGGCATCGTGAGCACCTTCATAAACGGAGGAAAAAGGGAGACACCCCACCCCTCCTACCAAGCGTGGAGCTATGCCGCCATGCTACAAGATTTTAATGAAGCGGTTCGTGAAACGCCGATTTACCTCAAGCCCTGCGCTTATCTTCACAACTGCCCCGATCATTCCGAAATCAAGGCTGATTTTTACAAAGATCATCTCAATTTAGCTCCCTCATTTACAAAGGGCGAAACTCAGGCGCTTCGGGATTTCATCTCAAAACATCTTCAAAAAGGCGACAAAGGCGAGGCGATGTTTGTCATCGAGAAAGGCCGGATTTGCCCTTCAAAAAACCTTGCTGATTCGCTTGTTGGACTCCTCAAGGGTAATCAGGAATTTATTTTAGTTGATGACCAAAAGCTGGTTTATGAAACAGCGCTCGCTCTTGCCGACCGTTCCCGCCATGGCAAAAAGAATGTTCTGATCGTTAGAGGTGGTCCCGGCACTGGAAAATCCGTTGTCGCGATCAATCTCTTGGTGGAACTCACCAAAAGAAAGCATTTTGCCCAATACATTAGCAAAAACTCCGCTCCACGCGAAGTCTACAAGGCCAAACTTACGGGCACTCTTTCCAAGTCGCGATTCGATAAACTTTTTACCGGTTCGGGAGGCTATCACGAAGTTCCACACAACACATTCGATACTCTAATTGTGGATGAAGCCCATCGCCTGAATGAGAAATCCGGCCTCTACGCCAATCTTGGTGAAAACCAAATCAAGGAGATCACTGAGGCTGCAAAGTGCACGATCTTCTTCATCGATGAGGATCAACGGATTCATTTCAAAGACATCGGCCGGGTGGACGCAATCCAGCAATGGGCGAGTGCCGCCGGTGCAAAAGTGCATGAACTAGAACTGGCCTCTCAATTTCGGTGCAACGGCTCGGATGGCTATCTGGCTTGGCTGGACAATACACTTGGCGTTCGCCCAACAGCAAACCCCACACTCGAGGGCATTGACTACGAGTTTCGCGTCTTCGACTCACCTCAAGATTTACGAGAAGAAATTGTCAGTCGAAACGCCGAGCGAAATCGTGCCCGCATGGTTGCCGGCTACTGCTGGAAATGGATCAGCAAAAATCAAAAAGGGGTATGGGACTTCGAGTTTCCCGATTCCAATTTCCGGGCGAAGTGGAATCTCAGCACAGATGGAAATCTTTGGATTTTAAAACCGGAATCCGTAAGCGAAATTGGATGCATCCATACCTGCCAAGGATTGGAAGTCGACTATGTGGGTGTCATCCTAGGCCCAGACTTTCTCATTCGAGACGGCGAAATTGTTACCGATGCAGCTAAAAGAGCATCAAGCGACAAGTCGGTAAGCGGCTATAAAAAACTTCTCAAGAGCAATCCAGCAGAAGCAAAGAAACGCGGCGACGAAATCATCAAAAACACTTATCGAACACTCATGACGCGCGGCCAGCGAGGATGTTTCATTTGGTCGCCCGATCCGGAAACTCGTGAATATTTCAAGACTGCTATTGGTCGCGAGCAATCCCCTGCGCGCGCCGATGCCGTGAAAGTCATTAAACCTAAGCCTCTCCCATTTGAGCCGCTGCCGGAGCATGAGCGTGAAATTTTTGTAAATTGCATCCCTGTATTCCCGGAACTTCGGATTGCAGCAGGCAATTGGGGCGACGAATGCAGTGGCTTCTCGCAATCGCTGGAAGCGGCAGATTTGTGGATTCCTCTTCCCAAAGGAGTCCGCTCTGGACAAAGGGCATTTGTGGCTCGCGTCAATGGACACTCCATGGAACCACTTGTTCCCGATGGTTCTTGGTGCGTGTTCGGACCTCCGCCAGAAGGCACTCGGCAAGGTAAAAACCTCATAGTTTGGCACGCCTCCATCAAAGACCCCGAAGGACTCGGCCAATACACACTCAAGCGTTGGCGAAGTAGCAAGCATGTGCCTTCCGATGAATCCCACGAAGCATGGCAGCATACTGAAATTCTTCTTGAGCCATTAAACTCCGCTTATGATGAAATCCGCATTAGTCCCGAGAAGGCTGATTCTGTAAAAGTCGTTGCGGAGTTGATGCGTGTTTTGTAAGCGCATCCTTTGAAGCCGAAACCCATCTTTGCGACCAAGAAACCATCCATGCCTAAAAAGAAATCACCGAACAGCGTGCGCCTGCGCAATAGCACGGCGGAATTTCTAACCTTCGCCTACCAGACCGGCGGCGACGGCGTGGAAGTGCGGGTGGAGAACGGCACGATCTGGCTGTCGCAAAAAAATATGGGCGACCTGTTCATGACATCCAGTGACAATATCGGACTGCACCTCAAGAATATCTTCAAGGAGGGCGAATTGATCGCGGCGTTAGTGACCGAGGAATTCTCGGTAACTGCCACGGATGGGAAAAACTACACCGTCAGGCATTACAACCTGGATGCGATCATCGCGGTGGGCTACCGGGTGAATTCCAAGCGCGCCACGGCTTTCCGGCAATGGGCCACGGGAGTCCTGCGGGACTACACGCTCCGGGGCTATGTGATGGATCGGAAACGCATGGAGAACGGCGCGTTCCTCGGCGAGGACTACTTCGAAAAAGGGGGCAAGTCCCGCGTATTGACGCATTTGATTTAGCGGAGTTGCTGTAAAAATATGGCTATCAGGCACTGATGCCGACGGGGACGTCGGCGTTCCAGCGGGATTTTTTCTTCGTATCTTTGTCACGCCGCGACGGAGCGTTGTCACGCCGCGACAGAGCGTTTTCATGCCGTGACGGAGCAATGTCTCGTCGTGCAAGAGCGTTTTTTGCCGTGACGAAGGGTTGTCTTGCCATGACGGAGCGTTGTCTTCCCGTAACAGAGAATCGTCATGCCATGACGAACATTTTTTATGCCGTGACAGAGCGGTGTCACGCCGTGACGGAGCGGTTTTTAGCGGGAAAGCTGGGGCAGCAGGATGACTAATCGTTTTCGAGGATCCAGTCGGCTTTGGGCAAGAAGAACTGCCACTCGTCTTTGAACATATTCAACTGGGCATGGAAGCGGAGGTTTGAGCCGCTGTTTGCGAGGTTGCGCAGGCGGTCGCGGGTGTCTTTGTCGGGGCTGAAGATGTTGTAGGTGGTGCCGTTGAGATTGATGGAGACCACGCCGCGTTTGCCGACTGTGGCGGGGGCGTCGATGAGGAAGACTTTACCGAGCCACTCGGGTTTGCGGAAATCGGTGTTCAGCGTTTCGTTAGTGGGGTTGATGGCGTTGGCGAAGATTTCCTCGGCGGAGACTTCGCGAACTGGCGGGACATTTTCCGCGTCGGCGGTGGAGGGCTTGGTGAGGGACATCCATTTGCTTGATGACTTGGAATCGGCGAGGCGAAGGCGGGCCAGGATGGGGAAGTGGTCGGAGAATCCGGCGGGATTGCTGCCGCGCGACCAGCGGAGGGGGCGGCCGAGGGCATCGGCGTTGAGGGCAGGAATCGCTAGGACCTCAAAGCTGTTGTCTTCATATTGCAGGCCTTTGTTGTCGTAGAGGCCGCGCGAGACGATGAGGTGCATGAGCGTTCCCCATTTGTTCTGGTAAACATCGCTGCCGCGTTTTTCGGCGGGGAGTTCAAACCAGAGATTGTAGAGATCCGCCTTGCCGCTTTGGAGGGCGGCTTCGTTGCCTTGCGAACCGAGCACTTCATTGATGGCGGATTTTTTGAAGTCGGGATAGCGGAGCGTCTGGTTGTAGTGGGAGTTGAAATCCCCCGCCAGAATGACATCCGCCGAGGGATCTTGCTTGAAAATGTGGTCCAACCGATCGCGGAGTGTGCGGGCATTTGCCATGCGGATGCGCTCGTTGTCGATATCACCGGCGCCGGATTTCCAGTGGTTCGCAAAGACGGTGAGCGGATGGCCGTTCATATCGAGTTGGGCTTCAAGTATGGCGCGGGCATTGAGTGTGTGGTGGGTTTTAACTGCTGCAATGGGAAAGCGGGAGAGGATGACATTTTTGACGGAGCGGGAGCGGCCGTCCTCATGGGAACCGGGAGGCTCGTCGGGAATCGCGAGGTGGTAGCGCCCGAGGCCGGCGTCTTCGAGAGCCTTGAGGAGCCAAAACTCGGCAGGCAGCGTGGCGATCTCGGGAGGCAACGGGGATGTGGAAAGAATCTCCTCGAGCGTGCGGCCTTTCACCGAGTCGAGCCAATCTGCGGCTTTCAGACGAGAGGAGTCGGGAGTTTGATCGATTTCGATTTCGTTGAGGATAACCACATCCGGCCCGCGTCCGGCATCCACCGTGGAAAGTACCTTGGCGGCATTGCGGGCCTTCACCAGAAGATGGCGGGGGGTGTATTTGTCGGGGCTGTAATCCTCGTAGCTGGCTGTCCCGTCGAGATCGAAGAGATTCTCCACATTGTAGGAAACGATGGAGAATCCCGACACCCGTGCGGGAAGGATGGAAACAAGCAGGGCGAGAATGGTGACGAGATGTCTTGTGGTCATTGGCCAAGGCGACTCGGAACGGAGCGGATCGACAACCGACGGTGTGTAACGATTCCGTTGCCGAGTGAAAAACTCAGACGCTGTATTGGAGGGCCATCGACCGGGCGATGGAGGCGATGCGCTCGCAGAGCTCATGGGGCTCGAGAACCTTGGCGTGTGTCCCCCACCCCAGAATCCAGTTTTCCAGATCGGGAGCGAGGCCGACTTCGAGGGTGAGTTCGGCACCGCCGCCGGGGACGGGTTTGATTTTTTGAGATTTGTGCCAGACGCGTTCGGAGGCGAGCCGGGCGGCGAAGGCGTCGAGACGAACGACCACGCGCGTCGGCTTGGGCGTCTCGAATGCCGAGAAACTGGAGGCCATCATGTCGCCGATGGAGAAATTTTGCGGACGCTGGAAAGTGAACTTAAGCAATTTCGGATTGCTCAGGCGGGTGAGCGCGAAGGTGCGAATACCGGCGCGGACGAGGTCGTTGCCGATGAGATACCACTGATTGTCGATACAGCCGAGGTGGTAGGGTTCCACGCGGCGGCGCTCGGCTTTTTTACCGGTGAGCTTGAAGTAATCAAACTCCACCGTGCGCTGCTCCAGAACGGCCTGGGAGAGGATATCGAAGACACGAAGT
Organism: Terrimicrobiaceae bacterium; assembly: GCA_044347585.1. Taxonomy (GTDB): domain Bacteria; phylum Verrucomicrobiota; class Verrucomicrobiia; order Chthoniobacterales; family Terrimicrobiaceae; genus UBA967. The sequence continues at coordinate 4,840 of JBIKUM010000065.1, read as the reverse complement.
TCCTGAATCGCGTAACCGACCGGGCGGAACGAGATGGCGGCAATCAAGTCCTGAAAGGAAAAGAAGCCCTCCTCCTCAAGATTAGAGGTCATTTTTTGGAAGGCGGACTTGAGCGGTTTCTCAAACGCGGTGCCTTTGTATTGCTCGAGGGATTTTTGCGCGACGAGGAGGGCAACGATCTCGCCCTCGGTCATCGTCATGCTCGGAAAGGCGGAGACCGGCTTTGTGTAGCAGAATCCCCTGTTCAAGGCATTGTAGGCGATCGGGAGCTGCATCTGATCCCGCATGAAATCGATGTCTCGCATCACCGTCTTGCAAGAAACCTCAAACTCCGCCGCCATGGAGGTGCAGTTCGGATGCGAATTGCGGCTGATGAGATCGTGAATGCGCAGCATGCGGGCGAGCGGGGGGCGCGAATGTTGCTCAACGCCGAATCTCCGCGTGCGGCGGCCTTTTTTAGAGGTGGTGAGGGGAAGCTCGGATTCGGACTGTGCAGATGGAACCGGGCTGAGGGAAAGTTCGCTCATGGCTTTTTAGGAGGAGTTTTCCCGACGCCCAAACCGTGTTCATAAACCAAGGCGCCTCCGTAGTGACCAGCTTGGGCGACATGGTAGGCGGTCATGAGCGCGAGCACGGCAGTTGCTCCGGCGAGGATGCGTTTCACAAACCGCCAGCGGGTTGAGAGAACGGTGAGCACGGCAAGGGATGCCGCAGCGAGTGAGAAATTGCGAGCGCGCTTGCCGGCGTGTTCGTGGTTTTCAAAGGCCTCGTGCAATTCGCCGGTCATCTTGGGCAAGCGATGCTCCTCGCGCTCGCCGGTTTGCACGGCGACGACGGCTCCAGCGGCTCCGAGAAAGAGAATGAGGGCGGTAGGCAGCGCCCATCTTGGAAAAACAACAGCCAGAAGCGACAAACCAGCACCAACCAACAAAAGAGCTATCGGAAAATGCACAACCGCAGGATGCAAGGGCTCGGGGATCGGTATCATGCGGAATCTATTACTCCGCACACATCGCGCCGCAAAGAGGAAACAGCACTTGGTCGGACAAGACCCCATTTCTCAAGGCGGCATGTGGGTATCTGCTGGACGACCAGAACAGATGACCAAAGAAACACCTCACATCGAACCGCGCAGAGCAAGAGGACTTGCCCCCCACTCATGAAATCGAACTCTCCTTGGCCGGGAAGTCCCTCACCACTGGGGGCGACATGGGACGGCGACGGTGTGAACTTTGCCATTTTTTCAGAGAACGCCACGCTTGTGGAACTTTGCCTCTTTGATTCCACCAATGATGTGATCGAGAGCGCCCGCCTTATCCTTCCGGAAAAAACAAACCAGGTCTGGCACGGCTATCTGCATGGTGCCGGTCCGGGACTGATCTATGGCTACCGGGTTCATGGCCCTGAGAATCCAGCTTTGGGCCATTGCTTCAATCCGCAAAAAGTCCTGCTGGATCCTTATGCAAAAAGCATCGCACGGACCTTCTCTCATAGCGTTGCGACCACCGATCCCCTGCAGGACAACGCAGCCACGGCTGCCCTTGGGAGGGTTATCGACCCTTCATTTCACTGGAACGGGACGGCGCCACCATCGACTCCATGGCATGAGACAATCGTGTATGAGGCGCATGTGAAAGGCTTCACGAAACAACATCCCTCCGTGCCTGAAAATTTGAGGGGAACCTATGCCGGCTTCGCCTCGCCTGCCGCAATCGAGCACTTAACATCCCTCGGCATCACGGCGGTCGAATTGCTTCCGGTGCACTACCACATCGATGAGGGGCGACTGGTCGATGCGGGACTCGTGAATTACTGGGGCTACAACACGCTCGGCTTCTTTGCGCCGGATCCGCGCTACTGCTCGAGCGGCCCTGAAAATGCCGTGAATGAATTCAAGGAGATGGTGCGCGTCCTGCACGCAGCCGACATCGAGGTCATTTTGGATGTCGTTTACAATCACACGGCCGAAGGCGATCACACGGGACCTGTGCTGTCCATGCGGGGCATCGACAATGCCTGCTACTACCGCCTCGCCGACGACCGCAGCCGATACATCGATTTCACGGGATGCGGAAACTCGCTCAATGTGGCGCAGCCGCATGTGCTGCAACTCATCATGGACTCGCTGCGATACTGGGTTTTGGAAATGCATGTGGATGGATTTCGCTTTGATCTGGCCAGTGCACTGGCGCGGGAATTGTGGGATGTGGACCGTCTCGGATCTTTCTTTGACATCATTCACCAAGATCCTGTGTTGTCACAGGTGAAGCTCATTGCCGAGCCGTGGGACTTGGGGCCGAATGGATATCAGGTCGGGAATTTTCCGGTCCTTTGGAGCGAGTGGAATGGTCGATACCGTGATTGCGTGAGGAGGTTTTGGAAAGGAGACGGCGCGACAGTTGGCGAGTTGGCAACGCGCCTCGCAGGCAGCAGCGACCTGTATCTGCATAATGGCCGCCGACCGCATGCGAGCCTGAATTTTGTGACCTGCCACGATGGCTTCACGCTCGCGGATTTGGTTTCGTTCAATACCAAACACAATGAGGCAAACCAGGACTCGAATACTGATGGAACGGATCAAAACGACAGCTGGAACTGCGGCGTCGAGGGGCCATCCGCAGACCCAGCGATTCACACACTGAGACTTCGGCAACAGAAGAATTTCCTGTGCTCACTTTTCCTGTCACAAGGCGTCCCCATGTTGCTGGCCGGGGATGAATTCGGCCGCACACAGGGAGGGAACAACAATGCCTACTGTCAGGACTCCCCTATCTCGTGGCTCGACTGGAATCTGGATGAAGAAAACCGGGCTCAACTCAACTTCGTGCGGCGCCTGATCGATCTCAGACGCAGGCAGCCCGTCTTTCGGCGCAGGCATTTTTTCCAGGGACGCAGGATCCATGGCACAGACATCAAGGATCTCTACTGGATTCGCCCCGACGGCATGGAAATGTCCGAACTCGACTGGAACTCCCCGCATGCGCGCTGCCTCGGCATGGGACTTCTTGGCGACCAAATCGTAGAGTGCGATGAGCGCGGTCAACCGGTGCGGGGCGACTCGTTTTTGATTCTGATGAATGCCGGGGATGCAGCGGTGCCTTTTTGCCTTGGCTCACGACAAGGGCAGGTTGAGTGGACCCTTGTGCTCGATACAGCTTATAGCGCGAACCCCCCGCAGGCGGGCGTCTTTCCGCACATGGCCGAGTATCCGCTGCAATCCCGCTCGGTCGCAGTCCTGCAACCGCACTATGTGCCGTTTGCGTGAGGGCGAGCCGTGGCGCCGCCGAGCGAAAAAGAAGGATGCGCGGTCGTCTCGACCGTGAAAGACACTCGCGCCGCCACCTCATCGATAAAAAAACCACGCCTTGCGCCTGCACGGCCGAGACAGCCATCCCCCCCTGAGACGCCGCTTCGCAGCTGAAATTTGGGATGCCAAGGGCCTGGCATCCCTACCACACATTTTCGATGGGTGCTGCCGCACCACCCGCGCAGCAGCGCGCTCGTTCTCCCCAAGGGTAGGGATGGCGCGCCGCCGCCGTCCGACTTGCGCGGCGGGAGCCGCCCTTACTTTATCTCGCGCTGCCGGGTGGCTTCTATCGCGATACAGACGAGGCCGAGGAGGAGCAGGTTGCGAAGGGGGGCGGTCCATGGCGGGAAAATCGTTTCAAGAAATGTGCCGCCGAAACAACCGCAGGACATTGCTGTGCCTCGAATGAAATTCCACATGAGAGCCAAGGTGAATGCCGCCAAGAGGAACCCCAGCAAGGCCAATGCGCCACGGCGCGCGGGAGGCACAATCACCAGCGCGCAAGCCGCGACAAACTCGATCCAAGGCAGGTAAATCGCCACAGGATTCACAAGCACGCCGGGTAGGAGGTTCATTTGGTAAACCGCCGAGGCAAATGCTGCGGGGTTCATGATTTTTGGAACCGACGCGAGAAGAAAGACCGCCGCAACAAGGAGGCTGGCGGACCATTCCAGCACGAGCCAAAGACTGGAAGACCGCTGTCTCATTCGATGGGAAGTCCGGCCTCCCTCCAGGCTTCAAAGCCATCCGCAAAGAGGTGGATTTTTTGCGATCCCTGTTCCCTAAGAAACAACGCCAATTGCAAGGCGTCGTCGCATGTCTTGCTGGAGCAATAGACGAGCAGTGGCTGTTCAGGCTGGAGCAGGGCCGCGAGTTCGTAGTAGGACTCGCTGCGGGTAGCATTTGGAAACGAGACGGCGCCCGGCAGGTGCCCGGCATCGAAGTCGCCGAGCGAACGCGCATCGAGAACAAGAACTTGACCGGCGAGAATCATGGCCTGCGCCTGCTCAAGGGAAACGAGATCGACACCGGCAGCGCGGGCCTTTGCGAAGGGCGATTGGGAATGATCCTCAATCCATGGAATCGCAACGGGCCCGACAAGTTGAGCCAAGGTGCCGAGAAAAAGCGCAAGAAGGACGATTCCAGCCAAGGACGCCGCCGCCGGCCAAAAACGAGGGCCGGATTCCAATCGACTCAGAGGTATTGAAAATGGAGAGGACATCTTTCAAAAGGATCCGACGCAGGGGATTTGGCGGTAATAGCCACGGGATGTCAACTCCAGCGGGGAGCAAGCGGGTGCATCCCAGCCGAAAAGCAGCAAACCCTTTTTTGCACAGATGCGCAAAAAAGGGTTTGTGAGAGTTTAGAGACTTTTTACTTTGCGGATGTCTCGGCGACGGCCTCCTCAGGCTTGTGCGCGATGACAAAGCCGAGTTTGTCGCCATCTTTTTGGACAGTGACAGCATCGCCCGGCTTGATGTTGCCTTTGAGCACTTCCTCGGCCATCGGGTCTTCGATGTATTTTTCCACAGC
>JBIKUM010000001.1:0-35309 GCA_044347585.1 Terrimicrobiaceae bacterium | reverse complement strand
GGAAAAAAACTCCGCGAACGCCTGCTCAAAAAAAATCCGCAACTGAACATTATTGGCTCCTACCACGGAAACTGCACCGCCGAAGGGACACTGGAAGATGATTCCAAAGTCATCCAAGAACTTCAATCACTGCGCCCCGACTTCCTCTGGATCGGTCTGGGCACACCCAAGCAATACCACCTCCTCCACCGCCTCAAACCCCTCCTCCCGAGCGGAATCCTCCTTGCCGTTGGCTTCGCCTTCGATGTCAATGCCGGCACCAAACCCGACGCCCCAACCTGGATGCAGCGCGCAGGCCTCACATGGACTTACCGCCTCGCCACCGAACCCCGCCGCCTCGCCGCCCGCTATTTCAAGTGGAACACAATTTTCTTATATTACTTAATGAAAAACAAGATTTTAACCGAAAAAGTTGAGAATTTTTGAAAGCATGGCTTTAAGATTAGCAAGAATTTATGTTCTTTTTTCAGCCTCCTCTATTTTAAGCGGGTGGTTCCTTTCACTTCTCGGCTCACTTTCTGCCTTGGGTTATGGACTGACTCTCCCGCCGATTTTTTTGGGTTTGCTCTTTCTCTTCCCAAGCCTCCCAGATGGAAGCAGGGAAGGCTTCTTTCTCCGTCTTCGGCGCTACAAGAAACCCTTGCCGGCACTTTTTGGAATCATTGCGCTCTTGTGCTTTATCGGGGGTCTATTACACGCCCCGAATAATTATGATTTTTTAACATATAGACTATCGAGACTTCTACACTGGCACGAAGCGGGAACTTGGCATTGGATTGAAACTTTTAATCCAAGAATGAACTACAGCGGAACAAACGCTGAGTGGTTACTTTCGCCTATACTGCTTTTCACTCAATCCGACCGCTTCTTTTTCTTAGTAAATTGGTTGGCTTATTTACTCATGCCAGCTTGCATTTTTGTTGTTTTTCGCGGCATGGGTGTCAAATCCAAGTCGGCATGGTGGGGAATGTGGCTTGTCCCTATGGCCTATTGCTTTGTAGCTCAAGCGGCGTCTGTGGGGAATGATTTACTAGGAACGACATTTTTTCTCTTTGCAATGGCGTTTTCAATACAAGCCCGCCGGACCTCCTCAGTTAGTCTTCTTGCTATTTCCAGTTTGTCGATAGCTATTTGCACAGGAATTAAAGCCAGCAATCTACCACTTATCTTACCTTGGCTGCTGTCCATTCTACCATGTTTTGAACTGTTTCGGCGGGCAAGTGGTAAAATCTTTTTAGTCATTGTTGCTTGCTCATTTATCCCAATGGCGGCACTCAATTTCCATCACGCTGGCAATTGGAAGGGAACAAGCCCAGAGGATAAAAGTCTTGAAGCAGGCAGCGTGTCGGCTGGACTGATTGGCAACACCTTGCAGGCAATGATTGGTGCGTTACAACCACCAATTCTCCCATTCCCCGCACCAGTCAACTATCAAATAGAAACACTCATTCCAGCTTCCGTTCAAAGTTTTCTTGTGGCTGATTTCCCTCGGTTGCAATTGCGATTTGTTGAGCTTCCCAACGAGGAGAATGCTGGCTTGGGTTTAGGAATTTTTGGTATTGCAGTCCTTGCGTTTCTATTTGCCATATTGGGCCGCCGTGGTTGCAAGCCAATTTATCAAACCAATTCACTGACAGGCTACGGCAGGAAGAATGATCCACCACTAGGACTGAATCTATTCGGTTTAATAATCTACAGCGGAATGATTTTTTCCACTGGAGCCTATATGGCCCTTATGGGATCCGAGTCAACAGCTCGACTTTTATCACCTTATTACCCTGTCTTAGCCGCCCTTCCTTTTGGAATGATCGGAATGACACGCATGCTTGACGAAAAAGTTTGGCGCGTTGTTTTTTTTCTTCTTGCTGCAAGCGCAATCGTCTTGCCGATCACGACGCCATCTAGGCCTCTACTTCCCATTTCGCAGATAGCCAGAATCCTTGAATCGCCTGAACAGCTGAAAAAAAGGATTCATTTGGTTTATGAGACCTACAGCAAGCGCTCTGATGCTTTGGCCGAGCTAAGAGAATTCCTGCCAAAGCATGCAAAAAAAATTGGTCTCATTTGTTCTGTCGATGATACGGAGGTCTCTTTGTGGAAGCCATTTAGCGGCGACAGAAGAGTCTATCATATTAAGACCATAGATAAGATGAATAATATGGACTGCGTGATTGTTAATATGGACTCTGATGAGGCAAAATCAAAGGAGCAAGCTCAAACGATTATGCAACTTGAAAACTCAAAAAAATGGAAGGCCAGCAATTTAATACCAATTACATTAAAAATTCAAAGAGGTCAACAATATTGGGTTGTTTATTGTAGAAGTTTATAATTATTATTTTGTTTGCTAAAAACCACCTTCATTTTTAAAGTATAAACTTATCAATAAAATATTTAAATATTCTGCTTATAAATGAATAACTATAGTATTAAAATACTCACTTCAATTATCGTAGTGATATCACTGCTTGCATCGCTATATATTGGATCGAAAGTTGCTGAGGGAAATTATTTTAATTTAGCTTTTTGTTGCGCTCTAGTGGTTTTTGCATTTTATGCTTTGTTTATAAATAAGTATTGGATTTTCATTTCGCTGGCCATTGCTAGCTCAGGTGTTTATATACAGCCGATAGGGCCTGCCTTGGCCCCAGAACATCTGGCGGTTCTACTCGCTGGTGGTTTTATTTTCTCCAATTTTTGGAAAAAAGTGAATCAAGCGCCAAATGAGAATGCTATTTCTGCATCGTTTGTTTTTTTTAATAGGGCTTTCATTATTTTCACGCTCTTTCTCTTGGCGCACGCTTACTTCACTTACTATTACCCTTCACCTGAAATTGTGGTTGCGGTTGGAAACCTTGCAAAGCAATATTTTTCATTTTGGGCACCATTTGCCATGATATGGACAACGGCCTCTTTCATTCGATACTTGCGGCCTATTAAAAAGCCCCATATTTGGATTGGAATATTTTTCTTATTCGGAATAACTTTTAATATTATTTTGAGAGCTTATTCAACGTTTGTAATAGGTGTGGGTGAAAAAGATATTGTGACTGGAGAGTTGATTGGTGCATCCGCTTTATATATTCCAATTATAAATTTAACGGATAATATATATGCGCTAAGAATGTTATCTCCTCTTGTTTCGCTTTTTGGTATTGCCATGCTTACCTCCAGAAATAAAAGCGCCACTGTGGGCTCTCAAAAAATCTTGTGGGGACTTTTACTTTTCCTTGGAATAGTAGGTGCAGTTTTAAGCATGGGCAGGGCAACTATAATTATCACAGCATTTATGGTGCTTCTTTGCTTGGTGATAAGAAGAAAAATTGCTGCCGTTGCTCTTATTTTCTTGATTTTCGTGTTTCTAATTGTTGGGGCTAGAATTGCCTATGAAACCGATAGAGATTATGTTCCATTTGGCATCCAGCGCAGCCTGGCTATGATTCCTGGTATGGATATGCCAGATGCCAAAGGAGATATTGATAACTCAAGCCTATGGCGGTGGACACTGGCAATGCGCGCAATTACGGAATGGCAATCAAATACTCGCAAGTTCCTTATTGGGCGCGGAGTCCATGCTTTTACCGACAGGGATTTAATGGTATTGAAATATGGCGATCCTTTTTCAACTATGGATGTGGGTCTGCGACGCGGTGCGACGCATAGTGGAATTACTGATTTACTGATCACTGTCGGTGTTTTCGGGACATTGTTGTATACTTTAGCTTTAATTGGATTTATTCTCTCGATTTTTAAAATTTTGAAGATAGCCCGGACAAACAAATCAATTACTTATGACATAGTTTTTGTTTCGCTTATTTTTTCCATAACAGTCATACCTCTTTTCATATTGGGCGGCGGCGGTGTTTTTAATACAGTAGCTTTGGTTTTTAGCGCCACATTGGCGAATATTGCGGCGCTTTCGCCTTCTGTTTTCGAACCGCAGCGAGCAATGTCGTAGCCTGTGGTCCAATTTTTAAAAATGTGGGTAAAGCAACATCCTGCTCGGGCTGGTGCTATTGCGGGGCTCTTCCAGCAGGGGAGTAGTATGCTGGCAGCTATTTTGTTAGTGCCAATTTCGATCCACTATTTAGGCCCTGATCGTGCAGGAGTGTGGTTTGCCTTTCAGGGATTGATAGCGATGCTTGCTCTTTTAGATATGGGATTTGGTTTTGCTATTTCACGACAAGCAGCATTCACGCTTGGTGTTGATGATGACACAGGCCCGTCGCGTGGTTTTTTAAGTCTTCCGACAGGCCTTGGCGGAGTATCGTGCTTGTTCCACATCATGATGCGAATGTATCGCATAACGGCACTCGTTGTTTTAGTGATCGGTTCAATAGGTTTTGAGTTTATTCAAAACTTCGGTCGCCTATTACCCCCCCAAGATTGGGAAGCTCGGCTTTGCTGGTATGCATTGGTTGTTTCAGCCACACTGCAGATTCTCAGCCTCGGACACGCCGCGCTTGTCAATGGGCTCGGCTTAACTTTTAAAACAAAAGCCCTCGCCGGATCTCTGATCCTCCTTTCTGGCGGCCTGGCCGTTGCTGCCGCCAGTATAGGCTTAGGTCTTATTGGAATGGGCTGTTCATTTCTTGCAACAGCGTTTGTGCAGTGGATTGCAGTTAGGTATCTTGTTCCGAATTCACTGCGCTCATTGGATTCCGTGAATGCAAACTGGATTAGCAGAAATGGCGGGTGTTGGAAACAAGTGCTCCTCCTCTCAAAAAGCGCACTGCCCATTGGTGGAGTCCTCGTATTTGCCTCACTCATTTATACGATCCAGCCGACGATTTCTGGAATGATTATTGGTCCAGAGAGTGTGACGCCCTTTTATGTCGCACAAAAAATTGCCGGGGCACTCAATTTGGTCATCATGCAAATTTGCCTTCCGCAGCTGCCCTTCCTAACCCGCCTCGTTGGCGCTCGAGATTTTAAAAATGCCTTTTCAAAAATATCTCAAGTCATGCGCTTAGGATTATTAGCTTTTATTGTTTCAGGATTATTATTTTATTTTTTAAGCCCGATGGCGGCGAAAGTTCTGTTACACAAACAATCCTACCTTCAGGACCCAGCACTTGCGGTTCTGACGCTAGACTTTGTTGTGCTTGGTATTTCAAGTTTTGCAGCACAAATAATTCTTGCAACAGGTCACAATCCGTTTCTGCTCTCAACTCTACTTACTGGCTTGATGGCACTTTGCCTATCAATAGTGCTCACTCCGCACTTGGGTTTATTAGGGTTAACTCTCGCCCCACTCCTAGCTGGAATTTGTTTTAACTATCGCGTTAGCCTCTTTGAATTTAATCATCTTCAACATCATTTCAAGAATGCTACCAAGACTTAGACAAAATTTTAATCGTTTCTTAAGGCTTTTCGGCTACCAAATCAAGTCCGTTCAGCAACTTCCCAATGAGAACTTGTTGGGCATTTCACAGCGCTACAACATTCGGACGATTTTAGATGCTGGAGCAAACGAAGGTCAGTTTGCACTCTGGTCGCGCAAGTTTTTTCCAAAGGCCTCTATCTATTCGTTTGAACCCGTAGAATCCACATTTAAAAAACTACAGCTCATTGCAAAGGATAGTCACCGATGGGATGTTTTTCAGGTCGCGCTCTCGGATACCTGCGAAGATCGACAAATTTTTCACCATATTAATCATCCCTCTTCATCATCGCTACACGAATCCACAGCTGAGGAGCTTACCTTATTTCCGGAAACTCAAGAGAAAAGCTTAGAACATGTCTCCTGTATAACGCTTGATCACTGGCTGAATAAGTTTAATTCTCTTATAAAAGAAGATATTCTTCTGAAATTAGACGTTCAAGGGCATGAAACCTGCGTTTTGAAGGGGGCTAAAGATGTCTTGGCGATGACGAGTGTTGTAATTACCGAAGTCATTGTTGGAAGTTTATATCGCGAGCAAGCGCGATTTGTTGACATTGTTCATCTCTTGGCTAAGTCGGGCTTCCAATTTCAAGGCGTATTGGAACATGGTTTTGATCAAAGTGGCTCCGTCATATCATTGGATGCCGTATTTATAAAAGATTCTAGCAAATGACAGCCAATTCCTTCTACACTCGACAGTCCGAAGCGCGTAAAATTAAAGAGCCAAATGATGTCGAACGATTATCTTGTGAAAATGAGGTTGTTTTTAACAGGATTATTAGCCCCGTTTTGCCGAGCGACAAAAGTGCCTGCATCTATGAGGCGGCAACTGGTCCTGGGATTCTTCAATTTTGGCTTCGCAAGCAGGGTTTTACAAACAGGGAGGGTAGTGATTTTTCTGAAAAGGAAGCATCTTTCGCACAGCATGTTACTCCTGCTATTCGCCATACAGACTCGCTTTCAGACCTTACGGAGCGTTTCACCGAGGAGAGCCTACAGGCAATTATTGCATTAGACTTCTATGAGCATATTGAAAGAGAGAATTTTATTCGTTTTTTAAAAATAGCCCATAGTCGACTTTCTCCGGGAGGTTGGTTGGTGCTAAGGGGGCCCAATGCAGACAGCCCTTTAGTTGGCTTAAATCTCTATAATGATGTCACTCATGTCTGGGCTTATACAACGACCTGTCTGCGTATTTTATGTCAATTGGAAGGTTTTCAAGATGTTCGTTTTTGCGATGATGCCATCCCAGGGATTTACCATGGGTATACATGGAAAATGCCACTCATGCGATTGGCGCAGATTATTTTGACCCAACTTGTTTGGATGGCCTCTCGCCAGAGAGTGCAGCTTTGGGGGTCTTCACTTTACCTCTTCGCTCAAAAAAATTAAGTTCCTATGAGTCAACAACAATGGATATTCTACACCGATTCTCCACCACTATTGGAAGGAGGACATGGAAATCATGGCATAGCCGTTCAGATTCTTAAGTCCATCGGGGAACAGTTTACTTGCGTTCTGACCCGAAAATTCCGCCGCTCTATCTCCCGCACAACAATACGCAATGCTAGTGCAGGAACCAGATTGGTTCTTCATCCAGATGTCAGTGGTTATGGAATAAAAAAATTCTTTCCACTATTAGGTTCCATATTAGATTTTCTCGTTTTTGGGATTTGGATTATTTTTTCAAAGAATAGTTTCTGTAAGGAAAAAAATTGGTTCATACTATGTAGCGCCAATTACTGGTTCCTTCTACATGTCTTGCTTTTGCAAAAATTAAGGATTGCTACACACATATACTTAGTTGATGAAATAGAGGCTTCCGCAGAATACAATCAACCAAAATGGTTCCGCTTTTTGGTAAGGCCAACACTTTCACTCGTTTTAAGAAATAGTTGTTCGGTCTTTGCCATTTCAGAAGGATTTGTTGGTTTTTTAAAAAATGAATATGGATGTAACGCTCATTGGTTGCCACTTCCAAGCCAGAATCCACCAATTTCGCCAGCAATCCCTGTAAGCAATAATGGGCCAATAAGAAGCATTGTTTTCATTGGAGGTCTTAATTATCTCTACCTTAGCGCACTCAAAGATCTCTATGAAGCAATAGCCGAGTTTAACGCCAAATCCACTTGCATGTCTCCCTGGAAGTTAGAAGTTCTGAGTTATAACTCTCCTGAGGCACTACTATCTCTCTTGCCCGATCAAGACCATCTTATTTTTTATCAAAATCTTTCATCTCAAGAGAGAATTGTGCGCATGTCTCAATCAGCAGCATGCTTCTTGCCTTATAGTTTTTGCCAGAGTGAAAAGATTTTAGTTTCCACTTCATTCTCTTGCAAAATATTAGAATATTTTATATCCGGTTCTCCTATGTTAGTATATGGGCCTGCTTACGCATCTATTCCAAGATATTTTATCAAAAACAATTTGCCTGTATGCACAACCAATTATTCTCAGTTAAAAGAGGCTTTACATAAACTGCACCTAGTCCGAGGTTCAGATTACTTAGCAAAATACCATACAGTATGGAACAAATACCATTCCCAAAATGCCTTCAAGGCGAATTTTATAAAATATACAAATCCCAAATTTTCAGCGCTTTAATTAGTATAAATCTATTTTCTTAGGCGATAGTTTTTCCAATAGGTTACATTTCAAACCTCAATTATCACTGAGATAAACTTGCTTGCATGTCCGATTAACAGAAGCCGTCATGCTCTCCGCTTTTAGACATGCGCACGGAAACAATTCCATAACACACGTCTGTGTATAATCCCGATTTCAGTATCGTCACGCCGACATTCAATCAACTGGATTGGTTGCGGTTGTGCATTGCAAGCGTGCGGGACCAAGCTGTGGCCACGCCCTCGAGGCTCGATGCTGGACTCTCGACCCTCACCATCGAGCACATCATTCAAGACGCTGGAACGCCCGGCATCGAGGAATTAGCGCGAGAATTGGGAGCTGCGTTTTACCGTGATGGTCAGCTTGTATTTGGTGAGCGGAAAGAGACGAGCGAAAAGAGACGAGAGACGAGCCATCAACACTCAAATCCTGCCGTAAAGGAGCGGCCCGCTTACTCCCTCAAAATCTTCAGCGAGAAGGACGCTGGAATGTATGATGCGATCAATCGTGGGCTCGCGCGTTCCAGTGGAGAGATTTTTGCATGGCTTAACTCAGATGAGCAATATCTGCCCGAGACTCTTTCCAAAGTGGCGGAAGTTTTTCAGCAGCAAACAAAGTTGGATGTGTTGCTCGGTGATGCAATTTTGCTTAATTATTCCTTGGAGCCAATTTGCTATAGGCGAATTATGCTTCCCAGCCTCTGGCACACGCGCTTGGACCATCTGCACTCGCTGAGTTGTGCCATGTTTTTCAAAAAATCCAGCTTACCGAATCCGCCACTGAATCCGCGCTGGAAAGTTATAAGTGATGCAGTCTTGATGGAACATTTTTTGGTAAATCGAAAAAACATCCACGCCTGCCGATTGCCACTGGCCGCCTATGCGTTCACTGGGCAAAATCTCAGTGCGGACAAAAATTGCAAGGAACTGGACCAGTGGTGGGCGGAAACGCGGCGGCCTCCGCGAGCGCTTAGGCCGTTCGTTATTCTCCACAACCGGTTGCGGCGATTCCTAGCTGGCGCCTATCAAAATTTTCAACTGGATACAAAAATCCACACTTCTTTTGGATATAAATCCCTGAGAGTAAGCGTGTCAGGATTATGGCCGCGTTAATTCCCAAAATCGTCGCAACTGCTCAAACGCCCCCCCCTTTTCATGGTCAATCCGTGATGAACCAACTCCTTTTGGAAGGGGAATATTCCCGAATTCAGTTCCGCCATGTGCGAATGGCTTTTTCGGATGATATCCAAGACGTTGGCGTTTTCAGGTGGAAAAAGATTTTTCATTTGTTGGCGGTTTTTTTTGGCATTGTGATGGCTCGGTTTCGGACTGGCGCGCAGGTTCTTTACTACCCTCCGGCAAGTCCAAACATGGTGCCATTCCTGCGTGATTGCGTGTTACTCATTGGAACGCGATGGCTTTTTAAAAAAACTGTTTTTCATTTTCACGCCAATGGTCTCGCTGATCTCTACGCGCAGCTACCTTGGCTGTTACAAAAAGCTTTCTGGCTGGCTTACGGGAATCCTGCGCTTTCTGTCGTCATTTCGAACTATGGGAGAAAGGATGGTGAGTTTCTAAAATCCAAGCATATTGCTTTAATTCCTAATGGAATCCCCGAGCCTCAAGACATAAATCCCCCGAATTGCTCCGCGACTCATGATGTGCCAGAAATCCTCTTTTGTGGGATGGTAAGCAAGGAGAAAGGCGTAGGAATTTTTTTGGAAGCCTGCGCCAAATTGAAGCAGCATTGCGTATCCTTTCGATGCAAAATTGTAGGAAAAGCCGCCTCCAAGGTGGAAGAAAACATCTTCACGGAGTTTATTCAACGCCATCAGCTTGAGGATACTGTTGAGTTCACCGGCCCGCTTTATGACGACAATAAATGGAAGGCTTATGCGGAAGCGGATATTTTCTGCTTCCCAACACATTATTCTGCGGAATCCTTTGGATTGGTAGCTGTGGAGGCCATGATGTTTGGGCTTCCCGTTGTCGCAACAAATTGGCGCGGCCTTGCGGATATCGTTGTGGATGGCGAAACAGGCTTTCTCGTCGCTCCGAAGGATGCCCAATCTATTGCCGAGCGCTTGGAGCGCCTCATTTCGGATTCAGATTTGCGAGCAGCCATGGGCGCTGCCGGCAGACGGCGTTATGAAGAGAGATTCACGGTCGATAAATTTCGCAACCGAATGGAGGAGGCCCTTTCAATGGCCTAAGAGGATTCGGTCTTTTTAAATACGATGCGATCCACTACTCAAACTTGCCACCAGTCACTCGAGACTCATAAAACCAATGGCTATTAGGTTTAAATTTAAGCAAGCCGTTTTCACTTATAGCCGCGTCTCAATGAGCGACGCTTGAACTTGCCTACTTTGGTATCACCCCTAAACGGCGCGTCTAAGACCACCGAAAGTTATTCCCAGCCCCCTCTTTGCGCCTTATCCTGAAATCGCCTCGGCACACATAGAATAACAAAAAATTGATGGGGTGGATAGTTTTTACTCATCTCCCAATAGTGCCGTTAATTTTTAAATTTCGTCTAAAAAACATATTTTTTATGAAAGCTGCATTTGTAACAAGTAGCGATCCATCCAATGTGCAGGCATGGTCGGGATCCATATTTTACATGTTGCAGGCGATTCAAAATGCTGGAATAATTACATTTACCATAGGAAGTCTTAAAGAAGGCGACTGGAATTTGTCAAAGTTTAAAAAATTACTCTATTTGATCGTTTCCAAGAAGAATTATTTGAGAAATCGAGAACTATTGATTTGTAAAAACTATGCTTCGCAAATAAATAAGAGACTCGTGTCATCTGAATACGATTTTATCTTTAGTCCAGGAACACTCGAATTAGCACATCTTAAATCAGATAAGCCTATTGTAATTTGGACAGATGCTACATTTGCAGGCATGCTTAATTTTTACCCCGAGTTTACCAACCTAGCCTCAGAAACCATTCGTAATGGCCATAGGCTTGAACAGATGACACTATCAAAATGCCGACTTGCCATTTATTCATCTCAATGGGCAGCAAATTCTGCGATTGCAAACTATCAAATTGATCCTGATAAGGTTAAGGTTGTGCCATTTGGTGCAAATATTAATTCTAACCGAGACTCAAGCGATATCATAAAATTAGTTGACAATAAAAGTTTTAATATTTGCAAACTTTTATTTGTTGGCGTAGATTGGAATAGAAAAGGAGGAGATTTTGTTTTAGATATTGCAAAGAGACTTAATGCATCTGGGCTGAGAACAGAACTTCATGTTGTTGGTTGTAAACCACCATTTAATTCTCCGTCATTTGTGATAACGCATGGCTTTATATCTAAAAAAACTGAACAGGGCAGGAAACGGATCGATCAACTTTTTTCCGAAGCGCACTTCTTGGTATTACCTACAAAAGCAGAATGTTTCGGAGTGGTATTTCCTGAAGCAAATTCATTTGGACTACCCTGCTTGGCTACCAATGTGGGCGGGATAAAAACAGCTATTCGCGATGGAGTAAATGGATGGACCTTTCCATTAGGTGCTTCAGCAGAAATTTACTGCGATAAAATAAAATTGCTTATGTCCTCAAAAGATAATTACAAAAAATTTTCTGCAGTGTGTTTTCAAGAATATATTGAAAGAATTAATTGGGATTCATCCGGCGTTATAGTTTCTAATTTAATTAAGCAGTATTGCATTTAAAAAATTTTCTTTCGGTTTATAGGAATCAAATGATCGCACTTTTGGGCTCCCGACTCCGCCAAGTTCGATCGCAGGGGAGTTCGTCCAAAATTTGGTGTCGAAACGCCCCTCGCCTGCTAAAGCACAAAAACATGGAGCTTGGACACTTCATCCTGTAAAAGACCCCACTACTTTCGCCATCGTAGAAAAGCACTTGAACACTCAACCCGTTAATTCCAATTGTGGATAGTTACATGTCGCAAATGCGATCGCATGCCTCAAATCGTCAGCTCATCGCGCTGGCGATGGCCTGGCTTGTGCCTTTTTTACTTTTTGCATTTGTCCCTTATTCACAAGGTTATGGACCTATTCCCGAGTCGGCTTTCAAGCAATTTTGGAACCTCTCCAAAGGCAGCGGTGACTGGGGGCATTGTTTGTTCGTTTTTCCCGTGGCAATCCTTATCTTCATCCACACTATCCACCAAAAACCCCTACCGACGCCATCGACCTCTTGGCTTGGTTTTGTTATGGTCGTTGTAGCGTTTGCCTGCTTTTGGGCGGGGCAGCGTATGGGCACCCACTTCATCGGATTCTTTGCCTTTCAAGGAATGGTTGCCGGCTCGATTTGGTTCCTTCTGGGAGGCAAAACAGTTTTGTTTTTTGCCTTCCCTCTCATCTTCCTTGCTTTTGCCTGGCCGGTGCCGTTTCTGGACAACTACATCGCCTTTCCCCTCCGCATGCTCATGTCGCATGCGGCGGTTTTTTCGTTGGATTTCATTGGTATCGATGTGGTGAGGAATGGCACGGGAATCCTTTCGGCGCCGGAGCCGTTGCTGGGGATTCCGGCGGGTAAAAAGTTTGCGGTGGATGTGGCGGATCCGTGTTCCGGCATTAGGTCGCTTTTTTCGCTGATGATGGCGAGCGCGCTCTATGGACATATGGAGATGAAAAATTGGTGGCAGAAATGGATTCTTTTCCTGTGCTCGGCACCGCTAGCCATTGCGGGAAATCTGGCGCGGATTCTCATGCTTACGATTGGCACGATTGTGTTCGGGTCGGAGTTTGCGATTGGGAAAAATCCTCTCACCGATCCATCATGGTTCCATGTTATTGCGGGTTTGCTTGTCTTCGCCGTGGCCTTGGGCGGGATGGTTGGCATTTCCAAAATCCTGCTGAACGCCTCATCCATTCGGGAATTTCTGACGCAAGGCTTGAGATCGCTCTTTCGGCAACGGACTCCCGCTACCGCGCTACGGCCCCCTCCACCGCCTTCGAGTTCCATGCAAAAAAAGACCGAGGACGACTACTGACGCGCCCTGCACGCATTCTCCCCCCCCAAACAGAAAAAAGACCACCCGATATGGTGGTCTTTTTTTGCTTTTCAGGACTGTGTCTCCAGCCCGCTCTGCAAGTGGGCGCCTACAACGATCTCAATTTCCTTCTCTGAGCAGGAGCGCCTGCATAGTATGTCCTGCTGTGGCCCATACGCCTGATACCATCATTCGCAATTACGAGCCCCGCGACCGTGCGGCGGTGAGGCGACTTTGTTGCGAGACGGGTTTTCTCGGCAAGCCGATCGATCCGGTTTTCGAGGACCGCGAGCTCTTCGCCGACTACCTCACCGCCTACTACACCGATGTGGAGCCTGAGGCGGCGTTTGTGCTTGAGCAGGACGGCGTGGTCAAAGGCTACCTCCTCGGCTCCCGGCGTCCGCTGCGCCACCAGTGGTATGGCTTTTTCCAAAACCTCCGCCTCTTCGGCATCGGAATGTTCCGCTACCGTGGCTACAACGAGGCCACGCGCGGCTTCATCCGCTGGATTCTCAAAAATTCCTGGCGCGAAGTCCCCGCCGCGCCCCGCCGCACGGCGCACTTTCATTTCAATGTCCTGCCCGAGGCGCAAAAACTCGCCACGACGCAGGCCATGACGAACAAGTATTTCGACTTCCTCCGCGCGCATGGCGAGAAGGAGGTCTTCGGCCAAGTCGTCACCTTCGAGTCCCGGCGCGGTGCGAAGCTTTTCGAGCGATTCGGATTCCGCGTCGTCGAGAAACGCGAAATCACCAAATACAGGGACAAACACCCCGAGCCGGTCTATCTCATGACCGTCATCAAAAACCTCGCCCTGCCCGATTCTCGCACGGTCGCGAGTCGTTAGAATCGGTCAAAAAACAATACAGGCTGCGCAGGATTTTTCCCGCAAAGACCAAATTTTTGGACGATCGTCCAAAATATTTGTCAAACGCTCACCGCCTGCGTTCTTGCCCCGGATTCCAAATTCAACCTCCTGCTTTTGCAAAAAAGACACACCTTCAAAAAAAGTGCTTTTTTCAGAAACCCTACACTTCTTTTTCCAGGAGCAACTTATAAACTACCGCGACCAAAAATTTGGACGATCGTCCAAATTTTTGGTCGTTACGGACATGGATATTCCTGGTCATTTCGAGTTTGGGCGTCGAGTGGATTCGAGGGTTGAGATCGTTGGCGAAGCGGAGATGAGACGCCTGAGCGCCGAGCGATGCGTTGGGAAAAAATCGGATGGAAAATTTTGTTTCCAATCCGCTTCAGCGGTGGTCTTCTGTGCCCTCCAGCATGAGCACAAAACGATTTGAAAATCAGGTCGCCGTCGTCACCGGAGCAGGTCGCGGCATCGGCGAAGCCATCGCAAAACGCCTCGCCACCGAAGGCGCGAAAATCGCCGTCGTCAGCCGCACGGAATCCAACTCCGCACGCACGGCCGACGCCATCAACGCCGTCACGCCAGGTGCAGCCAAGCCCTACGCGGTGGATGTCGCCGACTTCGACGCCGTGCAAAAAACCGGTGATCAGATACTCGCCGACTTTGGCCGTTGCGACATTCTGGTCAACAATGCCGGCATCACCCGCGATACACTCGCCATGCGCATGTCGAGCGACGACTGGGATGTCGTGCTCCAGACCAATCTCAAAGGCGCCTTCAATTTCACCCGAGCCATCCTCCGCGCCATGGTCAAACAACGCTCCGGCCGCATCATCAATATCAGCTCCGTGAGCGGACTCATGGGCCTCGCCGGCCAGGCCAACTACGCTGCCAGCAAAGCCGGCCTCATTGGCATGACCAAGAGCATCGCCCGCGAAATCGCCAGCCGTGGCATCACAGTCAATGTCGTCGCCCCGGGTTTCATCGAGACCGACATGACCTCCGTGCTCAACGAAGAAGTCCGCAAAGGCGCTCTCTCGCAGATTCCGGTCGCTCGATTTGGTGCGACGGATGACATCGCCGCCGCCGTGAGTTTCCTCGCCAGCGCCGAAGCCTCCTACATCAGCGGCCAAGTGCTCGCAGTGGATGGCGGCATGAGCATGTAAAAAAGCAGCCTCCCTCCATGACGATCTACTTCCTGCGCCACGCCGAAGCCGAGGATCTGGCCGAGTCGGACTTCGACCGCAAACTCACGCCCAAAGGGCTGCAGCAGGCGGCGAAGGTTGGAAAATTCTGCGCCAGTCATGGGCTCGATCCAGCCGTTATTCTCAGCAGTCCCGTGACCCGCGCCAGGCAGACAGCGGAGATCGTCGCTGAAACGCTCGGGCGCGAAGTCGCCATCGAAAGCTGGCTCGCCTGCGGGATGGAAACTTCCACCCTGCTTGCACGCCTCGCGCCCCACGCTGCCAGCGACTCTGTCTTGCTCGTCGGTCACGAACCCGATTTCAGCACAACCATCGGCGAGCTTTTGGGAACTCCCGAGCCCGCCGCCGTGCTAGTGAAAAAAGCCTCCCTCACCGCCATCGACGCGCCATGGCTCGAGCCCGGCGCCGGCCAGCTCCAATTCTCCATTCCCTGCCGCCTGATGTGAATCAATCCAGTCCCATGAAAGCCCTGTTCCTCACCAACGAATATCCACCCCACATCTACGGCGGCGCCGGCGTTCATGTCGAATACCTCAGCCGCGAACTCGCCAAGCTCATGCCTGTGGATGTCCGCTGCTTCGGCGACCAAAACACCTCCGCCGGCCAGCTGGCCGCCCAAGGCGTCGGCCTCGACGCAGCCGGGTGGACATCTCCGAAACAGCTTCAATCCGTCTTCGGTGCTCTCCAGCGCTGCCTCAATTTCAACACTGCCAACATCGACGCCGGCGTCGTGCATTGCCACACTTGGTATGCCCACTTCGGCGGCATCCTCGCCAAGCTGAACTACGGCATTCCCCTCGTCATCACCGTCCACTCGCTCGAGCCGCTCCGGCCTTGGAAACGCGAGCAACTCGGCGGCGGCTACGACTTCACTTGCTGGCTCGAACGCACCGCCCTCGAAATGGCTGACGCCGTCATCGCCGTCTCCGAAGGCACCCGCCGCGATGTGGAAAAGCTTTTCCAGATCGACCCCGCACGCCTCCACATCATCTACAACGGCATCGACCCGGCGGAATACCAGGCCGTCACGACTCGCAGCGTGCTCGACCGCTTCGGCATTGACTCCGCCAAACCCTACGCCCTCTTCCTCGGCCGCATCACCCGCCAGAAAGGCATTATCCACCTCGTCAACGCCATCCAGCATCTCGACCCCGGCTTCCAGATCGTCCTCTGCGCCGGAGCGCCCGACACACCCGAGATCGCAGCCGAAATGAAAGCCGCCGTCTCCCAAGCCCAAAGCCAACGCGACGGCATCATCTGGATCGACCAGATGCTCGACAACAAATCCAAGATCGAACTCTACAGCCACGCCGGCGTCTTCGTCTGCCCCTCGATCTACGAGCCCTTCGGCATCATCAACCTCGAAGCCATGGCCTGCGGACGCGCCGTCGTGGCCAGCGCCGTCGGCGGTATCCCCGAAGTCGTCGTCCATGGCGAAACCGGCTACCTCATCCCCGTCGAGCAAATGACGGAGAGCCCGTTCGAACCGGTCAACCCCAAAAAATTCTCCCGCGACCTCGCCACTCGCATCAACGAAATCATGGCCGACCCCGCCAAACAAAAAGCCTTCGGCAACGCCGGACGCCAACGCGCCATCGACACCTTCTCCTGGGCCTCCATCGCCAAACAAACCAAAGCCCTCTACGAAACCCTCGCAGCATCGTAATTTTGGGGGGGGCATCGTCTCGCATGCCCCAAGCTTCAGCCGCGAAGCGGCGTTCGGCGTGAGGGGAACGGGACGGCGTGGTAGTGGAGCGGTTCAGTCTTGGGTCAAGCCGGAGGTTGACCCTCCAAAAGTCGGCGCGCTTCTTATTGGTCTTCGTAGAAACCGAAGTAGCGACGGGCGTTGTGGTAGCTGATGTCCTCAACCATTTTTCCAACGAGCGAAAGATCGTTGGGCAGGCGTCCGCGCTCGATGTCGTCGCCGAGGATGTTGCAGAGCAACCGGCGGAAGTATTCGTGGCGCGTGTAGGAAAGGAATGAACGGCTGTCGGTGAGCATCCCGACGAATTGGCTGAGAAGGCCGAGTTGTGAGAGGCTTTCGATCTGGCGCGTCATGCCGTCGAGTTGATCGAGGAACCACCATCCGCTGCCGAACTGGATTTTGCCTGCAGTGATGCCATCCTGGAAGTTCCCGAGCATCGTGGCGACGAGTTCGTTGTCGCGGGGGTTGAGGTTGTAGATGATCGTCTTGGGCAGGCTGCCCGCGAAGTCGAGCCGGTCGAGGTGTTTGGCCAAAGCCGCCGCCACGGGCAGATCGCCGATGGAATCGAATC
This sequence comes from Terrimicrobiaceae bacterium, assembly GCA_044347585.1. Taxonomy (GTDB): domain Bacteria; phylum Verrucomicrobiota; class Verrucomicrobiia; order Chthoniobacterales; family Terrimicrobiaceae; genus UBA967. The sequence continues at coordinate 17,967 of JBIKUM010000001.1, read as the reverse complement.
CACAATCCGCACCGAGCATTTTTTTCATGCGCGTGTTGTTGTTTCGAATGGCTCCATAGTGAATCTGCATCGTCCATCCTTTCGCCGCATCCATCACGGCGAGTTCGTGGAGAAGGTAGGATTTGTAACGCAGCGCCTCATCCAGCGTCACAGCGCCACCGGCCCGCGCTTTGGCGAAGATCGAGGCCGCTTCGCTCTCTGTGCAATCTTCGGCCCAAACGGTATCCACGCCCCGGTCGGAGAGACGGCATCCACGGGAGGCGAAGAAATCATGCCGGTTTCGCAAGGCCTGCATGAGATCGGAGAGTGTGCCGATGCTTAACCCCGAGGCTTTTTCCAGCGCTTCAAGCCATGTGGCGAAGGCAGCAGGTTGGTCAATGAGGAGTGCCTTGTCGGGACGCCAGGTCGGGCGCACTTGGATATCAAACGACGCATCGGCGGTGATAGAGGCATGGTGCTCCAACGAATCCACCGGATCGTCAGTTGTGCAGACGACCTCGACCTTGGATTTCTTCATCAGCCCCCGGCAGGAAAAATCCGGCTGAGCGAGAAGCGAGTTGCAGTGCTCGTAAATGCCGCGTGCGGTTTCGGGATTGAGCAGGCTATCGCTCACTCCAAAGTAGCGTGCGAGTTCGATGTGCGACCAATGGTAGAGCGGGTTGCGCAGCAACTTCGGCATAGTGGCGGCGTATTGCTCGAACTTTTCCCAAGGCGTTGCATCACCGGTGCAGAAGCGCTCGTTGACTCCTGCCGTGCGCATCGCCCGCCATTTGTAGTGGTCGCCGCCAAGCCATAGCGTGGCCATGTTATCCCAGCGAATGTCGTCCGCAATCTCTTTGGGAGGCAGATGGCAATGATAGTCGATGATCGGCAAATCGGCCGCGTGGCAGTGGTAAAGCTCTCGCGCGGCTGGTGAGTCGAGAAGGAAGTCTTCGTGGATGAACGGGCGTGATTTCATAACAGATCAGCAAAACAGCGGCTCGATGTGTTTCTTGAGAAGATTGTCGCGGACCCGGCGTCCGACGATCTCGCGATTGACCTTCAAGGCGTCGGTGTAGCGGGTGCCCATGCCGGCGGCAACTTTGAAAGAAACATGGATGAACTGACGAAACTGAAGATCGTATTTTGGGCAAGAGGCATCGTGGTTGAGCGCTTCGACAAAGTCCCGGGAAGTCCAACTGCGAACGGTTTCGATGGATGGCAGCTTCGAAATCTCAATGTCCACAACTGGGGCATAAGGCTTGATGAGTTCCTCGGCGTGCGGAAGCGCGGCGGCGTAGATGTCCTTCGCGATTTCCAATCCCTCGCCTCCGGCTTCCGCCAAACCCGCCACCTCTTCGAGCCAAGTCGTGCCGGCGGTTTTCAGATGAAGCCCCGCGTTGTGACGCGCAACCAGACGGCGAATGATCGGGTAGAGCGAGAATTTGTCGCTACCGGAGTGGACGCTGATTTTGAGCGTGTCGGGCAAACCGAATTCACGCACCGCATAGGCCAGCACGGCCAGATCGGCATCGAACTCGCGCTCGAAGGCCGCGATGTCGCCGACATAGTCCACACCCTTGTTGAAGCGTCCGGTGAACTTCGGCGCGATGGTTTGAGCGGGAATTCCTTCGTCGGCGATCATGGCCAGAATGATCAACAACTCTGCGGGAGTCTGCGGCGTGTCGGTTTCATCCACAGAGACCTCCACGGCAAAAGAGTCCGCCGGTTTCGCAGCGGCGATATGACGGTAGATGCGGCCTGCCTCCTGCATGGCCCAGAGGAATTTTCCCGCCGTGCGCTCTAGATCGGCGCGGGTGATTTCCAGTGGCGCATCAAGCAAGGGGAGACGATGCGAGCCAACCAAACCGGCGCGCTTTTCGAGAAACGCCGCCAGGCTCTCAAGGCTTGCGGGTTTGCCGGAATAATCCGCCACATCGAGGGTGAAAAAATCACTCGCCGCGAGGAATCCATCCACCGTGTGCAGGTTGATGTGATCGGCATCCACAAAGTAAGGCGCGGTCCAATTCAATGCCTTCACGGCGGCATCCGCTTCGGCGCGGAGACCCTCGGGTTTTGTGCCAATGAGGGTGTGCTCACGATTCGACTTGTTCCAAACTGGGTGCAGCGGCACGCCGCGTTCTGCAGCGGATTGCACTGCGGAAAGCTGGGCCTCGCCTTGATGGGCAAAACGGTCACCCATGCCGATGGTGAATCTCGGGAGTTTTTTCATAGTGGAGTTTTGAGAGTTGGGGACTTCGATAGGAATTGCAGAGAGCTTTATAATTCTCATTGCTTCAGCCCATCATAGAAACACAAAAGCGATAGCCATTCTCCTACGAGTGACATAAACTGCTACTGTGCCGAACCCCGTTTCCAAAGTGACCGTCCATCCCCCGCCTGGCCGTCCGAGTTGGGGCGGGCAAGGGAATCTCCCGCTCATCTACCTTGGCTGGGGGCGCCGGGATTTTGCGAAAAATCCCCTCCCCGTCCACTATGACCGTGGCACAAACTACTTCATCCTCGTCAGCGGCGAGATTGTGCTATCCGTCGGCAACGAGCAAAAAGTCGTTCAGGGACCGAACGCCATCCTGATCGACTCCGACTGCCGCTTTGGCATCACGCAAAAACGGCGCGAGACGGTTAGCATCCTCGTTTGGGTATGGAAGGATCGTCCCCAGCTCCCTGAACTCGAAATTGCCGAGGGAGCATCGCGCACCCTTGACCTGCGCGACTCCTCACTCGATACGCTCAAGGAACTGCACTCCCGCTGCCGCAAGGAGATCGCCGTCTCGGACAGCGCCCTGCCATTTACCCTCAACGCGCTCCGCCAACTCGTAGAAGTCGAAATCCTGCGAGCCACGCGCACGGCAGCCGCCACCGGCGACTTGCGGTGGGAGCTGGCCCACTCCTGGATGATGAACAACCTTTCCATCCACACGCCCGTGCCTGCGCTCTGCGACTACTTGGGAATGTCGCCCAGCGCGCTGCACCGCTTTTTCCGTAGTCAGGCAGGACTCTCCCCCGGCGCCTATTTTCGAAATCTCAAATGGCAGGAAGCCCGTCGTCTCGTTGAGAACGAAGGCTGGCAAGTCAAAGCCGCCGCCTACCACCTCGGATATCGGCATCCTAACGACCTCAGCAGAGCGTTGTTGGCGCATCGATGAGATTGTCGCGCGGCAGCGCGATTCGATAACTGGGAGGGTTCATCGTCCTCGCATGACCCAAGTTTCAGCTGCGAAGCGGCGTTTTTGTTTGCACGGCGTAATGGGAACGAGACGGTGCGATAACGAAGCGGTTCAGTCTTGGGTCAAGCCGGAGGTTGGCCCTCCAAGGGGTTGCGCGAAGCGGCGTCTTTAATTGTCGGGCGAGGTGTGATTGATTGTCGGGCGATGAATTTACCTTCTTCGCTGCGCTCGCCGCTGGCGGCTTACACAACGCCGTTTTTTGTTTTCATGGGCGGGTTGATGTTGGTCTCGCTCGTCAAAAATCCATCCGCCGATTCACTCTGGTTGCGAAGTCCGGAATATTGGGTCTACCCGCTCCAAACGGCCTTGTGCGCTGCGGTGCTGGTTTTTTATTGGCGGCAATATGACTTCGCAAAACGCGGTGGAACCCTGCTGGCTCTGGCTGCCGGCGTGGTGGTGCTCGGCCTCTGGATCGCTCCGCAGGCGTTTCTGGGCGCGGGGGCGCGGGTGGATGGATTTGATCCCACGGTGTTCGGCGAGGGTTCCGCGCTTTATTGGATGACTGTCGTGGCGCGCTTTGCGCGGTTGGTAATCATTGTTCCTTTGGTAGAGGAAATTTTTTGGCGCGGGTTTTTGATGCGGTATTTGATCCGGGAGGATTTCACCTCGCTGCCGGTGGGAGCGTTTCAATTGAAATCCTTCGCGATCGTGGCGATCTGTTTCATGTTGGTGCATGGATTGGCGGATTGGCCGGCCGCCTTGATTTGCGGAGTGATCTATAATTTCGTCGCCGTGCGAACCGGAAGCCTCGGCGCTTGCGTGCTCGCGCACGGGGTGACAAATCTCGGTCTCGGCCTCTACATCATGGCAACTCGCCAGTGGGGGTTTTGGTAAATTTTATGAAAATCGGTCTGGCACAGATTAATTCGACAGTAGGCGACTTGGCGGGAAATGCCCGCCGCATCGTGGAAGCATGCCGCTCGCTGGAAGCTCAGGGAGCGGATGTCATTCTCACGCCGGAATTGGTTCTGACAGGATATCCGCCGCAGGATTTGCTTTTCCAATCCGACTTTGTGCCGATGAGCTTGGAGGCCCTCGAGGAAATCCACCGCGAAGTTGGCTCAGCGGCTTGGATTATTGGATGCGTGCAAAAGAACCCCACCGCGTCAGGACGGCCATTTTTCAATGCCGCAGCCATTTTAGAGCGCGGATGTGCAATTCGCTGGGTTTATAAAACGCTGCTGCCGACCTACGATGTCTTCAACGAGTCACGATATTTCGAGCCTTGTCAAAAACCGACACCGGTTGAGATTCACGGCCAGATCTTCGGGATTACGATTTGTGAGGACATCTGGACTCCAGACTACCTACCGCGCTCGTTGTATTCCTGTGACCCAGTGGAAACCCTTTGCGCCGCTGGTGCCAAGGCAATTCTAAATCTCAGTGCCTCACCTTTCCAACTCGGCAAGCCTGAGCGCCGCGAGGCCATGATCAAAAACCAGGCCCGTCGACATGGAGTTCCCTTCTATTACTGCAACGCCATCGGTGGGAACGATGAGCTGGTTTTCGATGGACATTCGCTCGCAGTCGGTGCGGATGGCCAGATTCAAACCCGCCTTCTCGGTTTTGAGGAATTCAACCAAATCGCTTCGGAGGGATCGGTGGAAAAGGAATCCAACGACCTCGAGGATTTGCGCCGCGCCTTGGTGCTCGGCGTGCGCGACTATGCAGGAAAATGCGGCTTCAAATCAGCCGTGCTGGGCTTGAGCGGCGGCATCGACAGTGCGGTCGTCGCCTGCCTCGCGGTCGAAGCATTGGGAGCGGGTCAAGTGACCGGCGTCGCGATGCCATCTCCTTTCTCTTCTTCCCACAGCGTGGAAGACGCTCTCGCTCTCGCGCAGAATCTCGGCATCGCGTGCTTAAAAATCCCGATCGGGGAAAGCTTCGAAGTTTTCAAAAAACAAATGCGACCTGTGTTCGGCGACCGACCGGAGGACGCCACTGAGGAAAACATGCAAGCCCGCCTCCGTGGCCTCACGCTAATGTCGCTCTCGAACAAATTCGGCCACCTTCTCCTCACGACCGGTAACAAAAGTGAACTCGCCGTGGGTTATTGCACACTCTACGGCGACATGGCTGGTGGACTCGCGGCCATTTCGGATGTCCCAAAGACCCTCGTTTACAAACTGGCCGAGCATTTGAACCGCGAGAAGGAAATCATCCCTCGCCGCACGATCGACAAACCGCCAAGCGCGGAACTCCGCCCCGATCAAAAAGACCAAGATACCCTGCCACCCTACGAGGTCCTTGATGCGATTTTGAAACTCTATGTGGAGGACAATCTTGGCATAAGCACAATCGTAGCGGCTGGCTTCGATGCAGAAACTGTTCGCTGGGTTACCCGCAAAGTGGACTTCAACGAATACAAACGCGAACAAGCCGCGCCCGGTCTGAAAATCACCAGTCGTGCTTTCGGCATGGGACGACGCATGCCCATCGCTCAAAGATTTTTCTCAAAATGAGCGCCTGCTGGATATTCACCAAAGTGTCAACAGCCTGTGAACAACTTGTGAATCTTTGCCAGCAAGATTTAACAACTCACCCAAAATCCCGAGTTTTTCAGAACCATTATTTTTCACTCACACCTTCTTCACAAGGTCGAAAAAGCGTGGAACGCCCACTGGGAGCTTGAGGAACACACTTCGTCAGGGTTGTTCACATGATTAAGAAGAAGAGATTTTCTGAAAAATTATTTCTTCTTTATTAAAGCCTGTGAACAACCTCTCACCAGATAGCCAATCCAAGCAGTGATCAATCTTTGCACTCGCCTGCCAACCTGCTAAAAACCACGCCACTCCACTTTACAAACACCATGTCACAAGGCCCAGTTTCTCAATTCATCGACCTCCACTACCGCCACTTCAACGCTGCCGCTCTCAAGGACGCCGCTGAGGCCTATTCCCGCCACCTCGATCAGGGCGGTATCATGCTCATGACACTCGCTGGCGCCATGAGCACGGCCGAACTGGGCATTTCTCTCGCCGAAATGATTCGCCAAGGAAAAGTCCACGGCATCGTTTGCACTGGTGCAAATCTCGAAGAAGACATCTTCAACCTCGTCGCCCACGATTTCTACGAACGCATCCCGCACTACCGCGACCTCACCCCCGCCGACGAGCAAGCCCTCCTTGAGCGGCACATGAACCGCGTCACCGACACCTGCATTCCCGAAATGGAAGCGATGCGCCGCATTGAAAATGTCATCCTCAAAGAGTGGATGGATGCCGACGCCAAGGGCGAGCGCCTCTTCCCACACGAATTCTTCTGGCGCATCCTCGACTCGCCCGAACTTCAAAAAAGCTTCCAGATCGATCCCAAAAACAGCTGGATGATCGCCGCCAAGGAGAAAAAGCTCCCCATGTTCGTGCCCGGCTGGGAAGACTCCACGCTCGGCAACATGTATGCCGGCCATTGCATTGAAGGGGATGTGAAAAATGTCCACACCGTCCGCTCCGGCATCGAATACATGATCGCCCTCGCCGACTGGTATGCCCCCACCAGCCACAAAACACCCATCGGCTTCTTCCAAATCGGCGGCGGCATCGCCGGCGACTTCCCCATCTGTGTCGTCCCTATGCTCCACCAGGACCTCCGCCGCACGGATGTGCCGCTTTGGGGATATTTCTGCCAGATCAGCGATTCCACAACGAGTTACGGAAGCTATTCTGGCGCTGTTCCCAACGAGAAAATCACATGGGGCAAACTCGGCGAAAAAACCCCGAAATTTATCATCGAATCAGATGCAACAATTGTTGCTCCACTAATTTTCGCTAAAATTCTTGGGTGGTAGCGCAGAGGGAAATTAACCACAACCGAGCACCGTGGCAGACGGGAGGTAGAGCAAACGAAGGGTGGCCCCGAAGGGGCGAGACGAGCGGGAGCGAGCGAGTCAAAGAACACAGAGAAAAAAAGACGGGGTCTGTTCGCCGAATGAATTAGAGCTTCACGCCTGCGGAGCAAGCTTTGGTGTCAGAAGCAAGTAGGAATATGTTATCGGGGATGTTAGAACCAACAATTACTTGCCTGATAGAAAGTGACACTTTAGTATCACCTCATGCGCACCGAACTCGTAACAACCCTCAAGCGTAAGGCTACCGATGTCATATCTCAGCTTACTGCTGATCAAGAGCCGGTTTTGATTACCCAGCATGGTCTTCCTGCAGCATATCTTATTGATGTTCAGATGTATGAAGATATGCAAAGCAGATTGACTCTCCTTGAGGGTATAGCCCGCGGTGAGAAAGCCATTCTTGAAAAACAAGTTCTTTCTCAGAAAGATGCAAAACTGAGGATGGCACGGTGGCTCGCATAATCTGGACTGAACCCGCTCTCCAAGACCTTGATGAGATTGCGGACTATATTTCACTCGATAAGCCAACAGCGGCGAGGCGGTTCGTCCAGCGAGTATTTGAGCGAATAGAACAGCTTGCGACCCACCCAAAGAGCTGCTCAGTGCCAACCGAACTCAAAGACACACAGTATCGCCAACTTGTCATTCCACCGGTTCGCATTTTTTATCGCGCACAGAATGACGCTGTTTACATCGTTTACATCATGCGGGGAGAAAGGTTTTTTCGAAATGACGACTTGCTTGAAAGGGAAAATGGCTAACGAGCCGATGAATTTTATTCCTACGCCTGCGGCACTTCTGTCGTGCCGCTTGCTGATACCGCTTTGCGGGCAGGAGTCACGCCACAAGCAAGCAAGGATAGGTCACTGGGGACTTTAGGAATACTGTCTTGTCTCCCACGATTTTCATGCTATTTTCACACCATGACACTCACGGAACTTCCTCAGGTTCAAGCGCTGTCGGCGCGCGAGAAGTTGGAATTGGTTGACGAGATATGGAGAAGCTTATCTACCACTCCAGATTATTTGGAAGTAACTCAAGAAGAAAAAGATATACTGGATATTCGCTGGGAGGAGTTTCTTAGTAACCCTACCTCTGCACTTTCAATTGATGTATTCAAAAGCAAAATCCATGCGATTCGCGCATGAGGGAGATTCGGATTCTTCCTGCGGTATTGCAGGATGTTGCGGAGGCTGCAGCATGGTATGACGAGCAGAAGTATCCGGGCCTCGGGGATCGTTTTCTGGATACCTTTTATGCGTCGCTTTCGCACATTCAGCAAGACGGAGAGATTTACCGTGCCGCCTATCAAGACTTCCGCAAGATACTGATCCGTCCTTTTCCATACTCAGTTTACTATCGCCTTCACTCCAACATATGGATTGTCACTCTTGTCATGCATGCTGCGAGAAAGCCTTCTACGGCACGGGCGCTTTTACGGGGCAGAAAATAGTCAGAACAGGCCGGTTGACCTGATCTATTCGTGCAGTATTGGCTCGCGTCATGCCTCCAGCATGCGCTTCGCGAAAGTGTTAAGCGACACCAACGAGGCTCAGCGCATAAACAACGGTGTCTGCAAAAAAGAATTCCAGACCGAAAAAACTTCAAACTTAACACCTAAAACTTAAAACTCTTCCCCATGCACATCCTCGACATTCTCAAGCCCGGAAAACCGACCGTATCGTTCGAGTTTTTCCCACCGAAGACCGCCGAGGCACAGCACGCTCTCTACGACACAATCCGTGAGCTGGAAAAAATCCATCCGAACTTCGTCAGCGTAACCTACGGCGCTGGCGGTTCGACCCGCGAACTCACGAATGATCTGGTTCTTCGGCTGAAGACCACCACGACGCTGGACCCGGTGCCGCATCTGACTTGTGTGGGCCACACACGCGAAGAGATCTCGGCGATTCTCGAGCGTTATGCGGCGGCGGGAGTGAGCAATATCCTTGCTCTCCGGGGCGATCCACCGCGTGACAAGCCGGACTACGACCATTCGCAGGACACATTTCCGCAGGCAGTGGATCTGGTGCGTTTCGTGAAAAATTTCAGCGGACACCCCGATCCGCGCGGCTTTGGCATTGGGGTTGCGGGGTTTCCCGAGGGGCACCCTGCCACACCGAATCGCTTGCTGGAAATGGACTACCTCAAGGCGAAGGTGGATGCCGGAGCGGATTACATCTGCACCCAGCTTTTTTTCGACAACCACGATTTCTACGACTTCCGCGAGCGGTGTGCGTTGGCTGGCATCAATGTCCCGATCATTGCGGGCATCATGCCTGTGACCAGCCAGTCTTCGATGCGCCGAATGGCTGAACTTGCCGGCGGCGCCCGTTTTCCCGCGCGGCTTGTGAAAGCCCTGCAACGCGCAGGCGAGTCCAGCGAGGCATTCCGGCAGATCGGCCTCCACTACGCTACCGAGCAATGCGCCGACCTGCTCGATCAAGGCGTCGCAGGCATCCATCTCTATACGCTGAATCAATCCACCGCCACGCGTGAGATTTGCCAGCGGCTGGGAATTCTCTGAACCCTGCGCCCATGGCTGAAACACCAGACGCCATCGCAAAAAAAGAGGCCCGCCTCCTCGGCATTCTTTCCTCCGACATTCTCGAGCTCGAACCGGATTTCAAATGCACAGACGACCTCTTCGAAGCCGGCTTGGATTCGATGTCGATCATGCGCCTTCTCATCCATGTCGAAACCGCTTTCGGATGCCGCATTCCGGTATCGCAGGTGAACAGGGAGAATTTCTCCAGCGTGCAAAAAATTGCCGCGCTCATTCCGGCAGAGTAAGTCCGTGAGTTCCCCGGAAAAATTCGACACTCTGGTCGTGGGCGGTGGCACGGCCGGGATCGCCGCCGCAGTGTCCGCCGCGCGGACTGGCGCGAAGACGCTCCTCGTCGAGAGGCGCAGCGCCCTTGGCGGCATGGCCTCCAATGCGCTTGTTCACACGCTCTGCGGGCTTTACCTCCTGAGAAATGACGACACCCAACCGCTGGCCTATGGCAACGAGGGCTTCCCGCGAGAGTTTGCCGAGAGTCTCATCCAAGCAGGCGCCGCATCCGGCCCGGTGCGAATGGGAAAACTCGATGTCCTCCCGCACCACCCCGCCGCCCTCGCTGCGGTGGCGGATGAACTGACGCGTCGCACTCAAAACCTGACCGTTCTTCTCCATACCGATCTCAACAGGATCGAAGCCGCTGCAGGTAAAATCCAAGTCGCGCATCTCCATTCGCGTGGGAGTATTTTTCCAGTCGAAGTGAAGTCCCTCATTGATGCCTCGGGGGATGCCGAAGCTGCTGCGCTTGCGGGTGCTGATTTTGAGTGTGCGCCAACCGATCGCCTGCAACGCCCGGCCTACATTTTCGGAATTTCCGGCGCCGACGAAAATGTTCTCGCTGGTGATGCCCGCCTCAGGCTTGCGCATCTCCTAAGCGGCGCTGTCGCATCAAAACATCTCTCCCCCGAAGCGCTAGGCGTTGCTTTTCGTCACGGGATAAGCCGAAGCGAAGTCTGGGCGACAATCGATCTGCAGGCTGATCCCTACGATCCCTGCTCAGCGGAGTGCCTCACGCGCGTGGAGGGCAGTGGAAGGCAGCTCGCTTTTGAAATCATGCGTTATCTGCAGGCTCACGCCGAGGGGTTCGAAAAGGCCCGCATCAGCTGCACACCCGTGCAGGTGGGGATTCGTGAGAGCCGCCGAGTGAGCGGTCTGGCGTGCCTCACGGAGGAGGACATTATCCAAGGAAGGCCAGTTGAAAATCTCGCCGCCCTCGCCTGTTGGCCACTTGAGCTGCGCGAGAACGCCAAGGGTCCGCGCTTCCGGTTTCCTGTTGAGAACCGTCCCGCTGGTATTTCGCCAGATTGCCTGCGTTCACGAACCTTTGAGAATCTCTTCGTCGCCGGTCGTTGCATTTCCTGCACGCACGAGGCACAGGCATCGATCCGCGTCACCGGCACATGTCTCGCCACGGGGGAGGCGGCAGGCAAAGCGGCAGTCGCACTTTGAGATGAACATCGCCGAAGAGATTTTCAAAAAAGCCGATCCCGCTGCGGTGGCCATTTTCCAAGATGGACAGGAAACGACCTACGCCGCCCTCGATGAAAAAAGTGCCCGTCTCATGCGGCAGCTGCCCCCGCTGATCGAATCCCTGCCTTGTCCGCGAGTCGGATTGGAATGTCCGGATGGGGCGGATTACATCGCGCACGCTCTCGGCATTCTACGGGCGGGCGGATGCTTTGTTCCCATAGCGCCGGAGCTTTCCGCACCAGAGCGCCAGCGGTTGATTGAAGAGGTTCGCTTGGATGTCATCGTGAAACAAACCGTATCCGGCAGCGTGCTCTTGGAGTCGCCAGCCCATTCATCCCCGGCTCCTGAGTGGATCAAGCCCCTTGCTGAAATCGACCCCGCCTTCATTCGATTCACTTCCGGCACCACTGGCCATGCCAAAGGCATCACGCTTTCCCACAAAACCCTTCTGGACCGCATCACAGCTGCAAACGAGGGCCTCCGCATCACGCCCTTTGACCGCATTCTCTGGGTGCTGCCCATGTCGCACCACTTTGCTGTCTCGATCATGCTCTACCTCTGGAATGGCGCGGGCATCGTTTTCCCGGCGTCGAATTTGCCGGGTGATCTTCTTGAGGCTTCGAAACGAGCTGGCGCCACGGTTTTGTATGCGGCGCCTTTTCATTACGAGATGCTATCCGGTTGCGAGTCCACCGACGCCGTTCACTGGCGGCTCGCCGTCTCCACCACAGCGCCTTTGGCTGCATCCACCGCCGAAAGGTTTTCAAAAAAGTTCGGCATATATCCATCACAAGCGCTCGGCATCATCGAAGTAGGCCTGCCGTGTCTCAATTTCCCCGCACCAGCACGGCGACCCGCATCGATCGGCCGTCCGCAAGTTTCCTTTCAAGCCAAGCTTCAGGACTCGCAGCTTCTTCTGCGAGGCCCTGGATGCCTTGATGCGTATCTGTCGCCTTGGCAACCACGCTCTGAAATCCTCGACGACGAGGGATGGTTTGCCACTGGCGATATCGCTGAAATCGACGACGAAGGTTTCATAACACTCCTTGGCCGCACCAGCACGGCCATCTCGATTGGAGGTATGAAATTTTTCCCCGATGAGGTGGAAGCCGTTCTCAACACCCACTCTGTTGTTCAACTCAGTCGCGTCGTGGCACGGTCGCATCCGGATTTCGGCATGGTTCCCGTTGCGGAGGTCGTATTGGTCGCAGGCGCTCCCGCCCCGCCCCGCCTCGAACTTCTCAAGCTCTGCCGCCGAGAGTTGTCCGCCCACAAAGTTCCTATCGAGATTCGTTTTGTGGACGACATTCCTCAAACTCCAAGTGGGAAAATCAAACGCCAATGAAACGCCTGCGCCTTCTTGTTTTACTCCTTCTTGTTTCACCGCTGCATGCCGAGGATACGGATAAAATCCTCCGTGAGTGGATTGCCAAACAAGCTGCCATCCGCTCGCTGCGGGCGGATTTCATCCAAACCCGCCGCCTGCCCGCGCTTCGCATCCCGCTGAAAAAATCCGGCACCGTTTGGTTCGGCACCGAGGGCCGTTTCCGCTGGCAAGTTGGAGACCCAGCGGAGCTGCTCGTGGTGAAATCCCCCAACGACTTGCTCGTCATCGAACCCAAAAAGTCCCTCGCACGCAGGCTTTCGGCCTCTTCCGCAGCGAGTCGCGTGTTTGAGGAACTGCCGATGCCATTCGCCGTCTCGCTCGATGAATTCCAGCGCCGATTTGAAGTCGTTTCCTTGAAGAATAACGCCGGTCAGATCGATCTCCTCCTGCGTCCCAAGGATCCGCGCCTCGCCGAAGGCATGAAATCCCTGCGCATCCGCTTCGATTCCTCAACCGGAACCGTCTCCCTTTTTGAAATGGTGTTTCGCGACGGCAGCGAAGTCTCCACGGAATTCACCCTCATCGAGCAAAATCCGAAGCTCGCACCCGACCTGTTCCAGCCTGACCTGTCCGGTTTAAAAATCGAAGACCCTGCCTGAGCCCCCTCCAAAGTTTTCATTCGCATGGAAGGAAGTCCTGTGCTGTCATCGTGATCCACAGATCAAAGATGAACCTCTTTTACTCACGATGAGTGATCGTTCGAAGCCTGTGGCCGCCCGGTTTTGGGGCTATGTCCGCCGCTACAAGGGCCTGCTTGGCGTCTCCGCTGTTGGAAACCTGATTACGGTATCGATTGCAACAATGGCGCCGCTTTTCATGAAGCTCGTCATTGATGAGGCGATTCCCGGCCGCAATGTGCCGTTCCTCGCTGGCATTGTGGTCGCCTTTCTCATCCTCGAAGGCGTTCGCTATCTCGTGGGCTACGGTCACAACTACTTGCTCTTTTATACCGGCCAGCGGGTGGTCTTCGACATCCGCCGAGCCTTGTTCCACCACCTTCAGATGCTGCATCTCTCGTTTTACGAAACCCAGCGCACGGCGAGTCTCGTGAACCGCGTCGTCCATGATGCCACCGCTGTGCAGCAGTTTATCACCACGGCGCTCACGACCATTTCAAACAGCCTGGTCTCCCTCGCCCTGGCGATGACGATCATGTTTTTCCTGAATTGGAAAATGGCCCTCTTCTGCACGGCGAGCCTGCCTGTTTATTTTGCCGTGATCCACCTGTATCGGCGCGGGCTCCACACGCGCTCGCACGATGTTCAGGAGCGCCAGTCGGCTTTGGCAGGCACGCTGGGAGAGACATTCACCGGCATCAAGGTTGTGAAATGTTTTGCCCAGGAGGACCACGAACGCAGGCGCTTCATCCAGCGCATCCGCGAAAATTTTCCCCACGAGCTGGAGTTGTCCCTCTTAGGCACCCGCATGTGGCTCTTCCTGGCTGGAATCTTTGCCGTTGTCTACGGATCCGTGCTCCTCTGGGGCGGCAGCAATGTGATGTATGGCGCCATGTCGCTCGGCTCATTCGTGGCTTTCACAAGCTACCTCATGATGCTCTTCGGCCCGTTGCAAAATCTCTCCAGCCTCATTCAAATCAGCACCAGTGCTCGCACCGGATTCGAGCGCATTCTCAGCCTTCACGACATACGGCCGAACATCACCGAAATACCGAATCCCATCGAACTGCCTGCTCTTCGTGGAGCGGTGGATTTCGACCATGTGAATTTTTCCTACGACCGAGGTGTTGCTGTGAACGACTTCACCCTGAGTGTTCCTGCCGGCGAGATCATCGCCCTCGTTGGTCCGAGCGGCAGCGGCAAGTCCACTCTCATCAGCCTTCTCACCCGTTTCTACGATCCCTCCTCGGGAACGATCCGAATCGATGGCCATGATTTGCGCACACTGGACTACGGTATCTATCGCCAGCAGATCGGCATCGTCCTCCAGGACAACTTCCTCTTTTCGGGCTCGATTGATGAAAATATTCGCTACGGGCGTCCGGATGCGACCGAGGACGAGGTGCGCCGCGCCGCCGAGTTGGCGAATGCGTGGGAATTCATCGCCAAGATGGAAGGCGGGCTCAAAGCGCAGGTGGGTCAAGGCGGCGCCACGCTTTCCGGCGGACAACGCCAGCGCATCGCCATCGCCCGGTGCTTGTTGAAAGACCCTCGGATCTTGATTTTCGACGAAGCCACCAGCGCACTCGACAATGAAAGCGAGGCGCTTGTGCAGCAATCCCTCGACACTCTTGTGGAAGGCCGGACGGTGTTCATCGTTGCCCACCGCCTTAGCACCATCCGCCGTGCCAACCGCATCGCCGTGATGGAGTCCGGCCGCCTCGCGCAGTTGGGAACACATCAGGAACTCATGGCAGTGGAGGGTCCTTATCGCAATCTTCAGAAACTCTCCGTCGTTGCTGCACAGGCAGCGGCTTGAAGGTTTTCCTATGTCCGCCTTTTCCTCATCGATCCAAGTGCGCCTTCGCCGCATGCGGATTCTCATTTTTATAGCCGCGTTTTTGATTGTTCCTCTGATTGCCGCGATTGTGTTGTTGCTGCCGGTGGATGAAAAAGTCCCCGCCACGGGTGTGGTGAGAGCGCAGGACGATGTGCATGTTTTTTCTCCGCAAGACGGACTCCTCGCCGCGATTCGTTGTCCGGAGGGCACTGCCGTCAAAAAGGGGGATATTCTGTTTGAGTTGGACTCGATTCTTTACACTCAGCGGGCGGCTTCCGCCGCAGCCTCGCTGGCGGAGGCCGAGGCCACGCTTCGCTTGAAAGAGGCCCAACTCCAAAAGACGAGCGGACTGCCGTTGCCAAAGGAATTCTGGCATGTGCCCGAGGAACTCAAGCAGGCGAACGAGCGCCTCGCCCTCGCGGAGCGAGAATGCGATCGCTACGAAACGCTCTCCAAAACCGGTGGCGCGAGCCGGCAGGACTACGACCGCTCGCTCGCCCAGCGCGAAGTATCACGGGGTGAAGTGGAGAAAATTCAGGAAAAGCTCGATGTCCTCAGCCGTGGCTACCGCGAACAAGTCATAGCCGAAGCCGAAGCAGAGACCGCCGCTGCCAAAGCCGTCGTCGGCCGCTGGAAAGTCGAGAGGGACAATGCGGCCGCCATGGTCGAGCGCTGCCTCATTCGGGCGCCGGAGGATGGAATCATCACTCTCGTCGAGAAACGGCGCCCGGGGATGTCCGTGGACGCCGGTGAAAAACTCGCCCACATCTCGCGAGGACCGGCGAACCGCGTCAAAATCTTCCTCGCCGAGGAAAAGATCATCCGAGTCGCCGCTGGTCAGGAGGTCATCATGCGTCCCCTCTCGATCCCATGGTTCAAATACGGTCACGCCCATGGAATCCTGCGCAATGTTTCCACCGAGCCTTCGTTTCCGGAAAGTGTTCCCGGCGGCGTGCGGCGTTACGAAGCAACGGTGGATGTCACAGAATCCCCCGTAGCTTTGGCGATTGGTTCCACGGTGGATGCCGATGTCATTCTGCGACGCAGGCCCATGTGGCAACTGCTTCTCCCTGCGGTGTTTGACCGGGAATAGGGAATGCGCCCTATGACTGCAGGGATTCGCCAAGGTAGGCGGAGCGGACGGCGGGGTTTGAGCGCAAGTTTTCTGCGGTGTCCTGAAGGATGACGCGGCCCGTCTCCAGAACATAGCCGTGGCTGGCGATGCGCAGGGCGAGGTTGGCGTTTTGTTCCACCAAGAGGATGGTCAGGCCCAGCTCGCGGTTGATTTCCACAATGCGGGAAAAAATGGTTTGGACGAGGAGCGGAGCGATGCCAAGCGAGGGTTCGTCGAGGAGCAGGCATTTCGGCTTCGACATCAGCGCGCGCGCAATGGCGAGCATCTGCTGTTCACCGCCGCTGAGTGTTCCGGCGGCCTGCTGGAGGCGTTCCTTTAACCTCGGGAAGAGAGTAAATATGCGATCCAGGTCGGAGGCGACGGCATTCCGGTCGCGCCGAAGGTGGGCCCCCATGTGCAAATTCTCAAGAACGGTGAGATTCGAAAAAACCATGCGTCCCTCGGGTGAGTGCGCGATGCCGAGGGCCACAATCTCGTGGGCGGGTTTGTTCGTGATATCGTGTCCCTCGAAGAAAACCGAGCCGCCTGTGACCTTGGCTATGCCGGAAATCGCGCGAAGAGTGCTGGATTTGCCAGCGCCGTTGCCGCCAATAAGCGTGACGATGCTCCCGGCGGGGACTTGGAGAGAAATGCCGTGCAGCGCGGCGATGCCGCCGTAGCTGACTTGGAGGTCCCGAATCTCAAGCATGGTGTGTCTCCTCTCCGAGATAGGCTTCGATGACCTTTGGATCGCGTTGGATCGCTTCCGGCGTGCCTTCGGCGATTTTCTGGCCATGGTCGAGGACAACGATGCGCTGGCAAACACCCATCACGACGCGCATGTCGTGTTCTACCAAAAGCACGGCGATGCGGAATTTTTCCTGAACAAAGCGGATAAGCTCCATGAGGCGCACCTTTTCGGTGGGATTCATGCCTGCGGCCGGTTCGTCGAGCAGGAGCAATCGCGGTTCAGTGGCGAGGGCGCGCACGATTTCCAACCGCCGCCGGTCGCCGTAGGGAAGGTCGTTTGCCTGGCGTGCGGCGTCTTCTTTGAGGCCAAAAATATCCAGAAGGTCGAGAACCTTCCCGCGAATGCGCTCCTCCTCGGCGCGGAATGCAGGGCCGCGGGTGAGGGAGTGGATGATGCCATGGCGGAGGCGGCCATTCATGGCTGTGCGGACATTGTCGAAAACGGTCAGCGAACTGAAGAGGCGGATGTTTTGGAAAGTGCGGGCGATACCAAGCGCCGTGATGCGGTGGGCTTTCTTATCGTGGAGCGAAACCCCGTCGAAGCGCACCTCGCCGCTCGTGGGCTTGTAAACGCCAGTGATGATATTGAAAACCGTTGTCTTCCCAGCGCCATTCGGTCCGATCAGGCCGACCATTTCTTCCGGCGCGATGTGAAAATCCAGATCCCCGACCGCCCGAAGTCCGCCGAATTGCATGGTCACACGCTCGAGTTTCAACAACTCACTCATCCTTGCGGGGCCTTTCTTTTTTTACGCTGAAAGTTCCCCAGCAGACCCTGTGGACGCACGATCATTAAAACAATGAGCAGGAGTGCAAAAACGATCATCCGGTATTGTTCGAAATCGCGCAGGAGTTCGTTGAGCAGGGTCAGCAAAACTGCTGCAGCAGCAACGCCCGGCGTGCTGCCCATTCCACCAAGGATAACCATAACCACGACATCCACCGATTTCAGGAAATTGAACCCCTCCGGCGCGATGTAGCTGATGAAGTGGGCATAGAGTCCGCCGGCGAGCCCGGCGAAGAAGGCGCCGACGACGAATGCGGCGACCTTGTATTTTGTGGTGTTGATCCCCATGGCCTCGGCGGCGATCTCGTCATCCCGCACGGCGATGAAACCGCGTCCGTAGGTTGAATTCACAAGGCTCGCCACCA
>JBIKUM010000393.1:0-2825 GCA_044347585.1 Terrimicrobiaceae bacterium | reverse complement strand
GCCTGCCACTTTTACAACCCTCTATCTGTCAAAGCCTTCCCTTCTTCATACTGTCCGCTTTTGCTCGCTCCACGCATTTTCCGCTTTTGCTCGCTCCAACCTTCCGCTTTTGAAAATCCCCCGACAGAGCACTGCAAACCAGCGGTTTGGGGGCAGACGGAGTATTCCCCGAACGCCCCAAAACCGATGGTTAGCGCGTTCCAGTGACCGGAAACATTGGGGGCTGTGTCTGGCACAAGCTGTTTCAGTTCCATGAAGTCGCTCTCGTCAAGCGCCTCGCAGGGCCAGCACCGGAGCCGGCGTCCCGGTAGTCGCCAGCCGAAGACCGTGCAAACGATCCGGGTGCGCCCCTGTTTCTCGTTCCGTTGTCTTTCTCAGGGTGTCTTTCACGCTGGCTTCTTCTCTCTCCAATCATGTGAATCTTGCAATCATGCCAAACATAAATGTCCGCCAGCCACGCAATTTCAGACAGGATTACAGGATTGGCATGATTGGGATGGGAGACGCAAGACCCGTCCCTTGCGGCCCCGCGCGGTAGCAACCTTAAATTCAAACCCCAGTAAAAAACTGGGCGCCGCGTTCGTCTCCCAGAGGTCATTGATGAAATCGCCATCCGCATCACTTGCAAGGGTCCACACGATCCCCGATCCCGTCCCATGCCGTTTCAAGCCTGAATCTTGAACGCCGGGTCAAAAAATACATTCGCAAACCCCTTTTCAGCCAGGCTCTAATCAATAACCAGATGACTCATATTCAGGTAGTACCATCCGTTTGAACTAACTCCCACGGACCAATCGGTTTCTCCTCTTGTCTTCTTTGCGTTAACCCGCATCACGGCCTTCTCTAATATTGCGCATTCGGACTGCTTATCGAACAAGACATTTTGTTCAATCGTGCCCAATATGACACAATTGAATGTTTCCCGTAAAACAATGATATCCGATGAATCATTCAAAACGTTTAAGATGGCTCGCTTAATTCTTTCCGCGCCAACACCCCTAATCCGAATACGATTGGGATCTCTCTTGGGCCTTCCATCTGGGAGTCTTACCATTTCGCCGTTAGGCAGAAAAAGGGGCCCAGAAATTAGACGTGCAGCTCCTCTAAAATCTCCCTTCTCCAAGAGATTTACAATTGGCACTGCATCTCGTACTGGAAAGTAATACTGTGTTAGCCATTCATACAGCCCAACCCCCACCAGCATTCCTATAAGAACGAAGCCAAATAGAAGTCTGATTCTTCGACTCTTTATACTCATGGGCATCAACGACCTCCGATCATGGCAAGACCCAAGACCAATCTTTCAATTCAATATCCGATATTCGCGCATCAACATGCGCCTCGTTACGTGGGCAGAGGCCGCTACCCGTCGCCGAATTCACACCGTTAGTATTGGTATAGGGTGCCGGCGGAGGCGGTGTGCAACTGGCAGATTCTGATCAACAAGCGACAGTCTACGGTATCGGGGGGTTTTGAAAATTCAGCCAGTTCCCACCGTTGGTATCTGTTAATACAGAATACGTTGTTCCTTGCCAAGAATTCGCGTTGCTTCGATCTGTCGCCGCTTTGATAATGTCCCATTCCTCTTTTCCGTGGAACAAAAGACGACCATCGTCCTGCCCCGCCAGAATAACTCGAAACAGAAGAAAGAATCGTTCTCCGTCGGTGGTTGTCGCCAAGGCATTTAACACCGCGTGTCTCACTTTACTGGCACCAGGCTCCTTGAGGCGCGGTCCATCCAACAGAGTATGGGCTGCCGCATCAAAGTCCCCCAGTGTCCCTCGCTTTAACATTTTCAATACAGGTTTAGCGTCCTGCACCGGCAAATAGTACTGTCGTATGTACACGTTTACGCCCACGGCGATCAACACAAGGACAACCGCCCAGACACCAATACGAACCTTGATACTTCTTCTAGTTCCCTGTTCCACAGATAGCCTCCTTTCATGGGGACACGCAATAAGACCAGTCCTTTGCTTGAATAGCGATTCTTTGCGCATCCACATGGCCCTCGTTCCGTGGACAGAGGCCGCTCCCTGACACCGCGTTAATGCCGTTCGTATTGCAGTATGGATTTTGCGGGTAAGGGGGCGGATTGGTGACCGTACTCGCATCCGCCCACCCGTGGTCCCAGTTGCTGTTGGCACCCTAGGTGACTGCGGATGGCACCTCAACACGGAATCGTCACCAAGTTTACCGGTTACGGTATTCGCATCGTTGAACCACCGCCCAACACTGTCACGCCGTTCGTGTCCTTCGTTACGAAGAAATACAAGTGTTGCCAAGGCTTCGCGCTCTGCCGTTCTGCCGCAGCCCCGATGATAGCCCACTCCTTCTCGCCTTGGAAAACTATATTCCCCTCCTCTCTGGCGTTGATTACACATGTAAGTAGAAACTGCAGCGTTGCGGGATCGGTCGCCTTCTCCATCGCCCGCAACAGCGCACGCTTCACTTCCCCCGCCCCAGCGCCCGTTATCTTTATCCGATTGGGATCCCCCTCCATCCCTCTTGTCCCATCTGGATATCGCCTCCACATCAATCCTCTAATCAGAAACGTCCCGCGTTCAACGCTTTCCCTGGTGCCTTTGTCCAGCAGTTTTACAATCGATTGAACAGCCTGAATCGGGATGTAGCGATATGTGTAGTACAGACGCCCCCCTATGACCGCCAACACACAGCACACCATCACCAACATCGCTACTATACACAGCGTCATAAGTGATTGCGCATGTTAAGAAATCGAACAAAGCTTGAAAAGCGTTTTATTGCGGTATCGCCACTGAGCGAACTGCGTCTCCACGGCATCCGTGACATGCGAGAGTTCC
>JBIKUM010000316.1:0-3505 GCA_044347585.1 Terrimicrobiaceae bacterium | reverse complement strand
GTGCCGTGCCGCTCCGCCTTCCCGAAGGCGGCTGGCTCCTGCCTCCGAATGTGCATGCGGGAATGGACGGCGCTGTTAATGCCGAACTCCTGAAAATGATCCGAGGCATATCAAGCCTCCGTGGTGGACTGGCCGTGGTTGTAATCCCCGCTTGGATGCGCTTCCAAGACATGTTTGCCGCTGTGGAGGCGGCCCGGTCATCCAGTCTCCCGGTCATCGACCCCGTAACCCGTTTTTCCGTTCCCAGAAGTTGAATTCCATGAAACCACTTTATTGTTTTTCTCTGGCCCTATTGGTCACCACCGCACCGCTCTTTTCGGAGTCGGGCGATCCGGTATCCGAGGCCGCCGCGCTGGCCAACCAAGGTCGCCATGCCGAGGCCACGGTTGTTCTTCAAAAAGCCGTTGAATCAAATCCCGGCGACGAGGGGCTTCGCTTCCGCCTAGCTACAGGGCTTGTCTTTGATCGGCGAAATGCCGAGGCGCGAGGGCTTTTCAACGAGCTGGCAAAATCTTGGAACGCCGATATCGCATCCATGGCGGCGGGCAGCCTCAAGGCGCTCGACCACGCCGAAGCACTTGAAAAATCCGCCCGCGCCCAGCCGCCTTCCGCTGAAGATCTCCGCCGCCAAGCGGATTACCGCGCCCGTCAGGCAAGGCTGGATCGCCAGCAGGCCGCCTACGACCTCATCAGCTCAAGACGCGACGAGGAGGCGGTTCGTGCGATCGACGAACTCGAGCGCAACGGCGAGGCAAGCACCGAATTGATCATGGAAAAATCCGGCGCGCTCCAGCGTCTGGGTGATCCAGTGGCCGCGATTGTTGTCCTTCGCGATATTGCCGACGGTGAAAATCCAGATCCCCGTGCGCGTCTTCAACTGGCCGCCTTGTTGGCGGAGCAGGGCCGCCGTGTTGAGGCCTTTGAAATCTGGCGCGATGTGCGCGACCAGGGAGGCGATGCCACGCTGAGTCGAGTCGCAGCCGCCGAAATCGACGCCCTCTGGCCCTCCCATAACCTCGAGCGCTGGGCATGGGGCGAGTTGGACCTCTATGGCACCTACCTCTCCCGTTATAATATCGGCGTATCCTCCGGGCGTCTCCGCGAAGGAACCTTTATTCCCGGCGCGCGTTGGATCGAGCCCTTTGTGCAAGCTGACTTCAGCCTCGACTCGACAAACACGAGCAACGGGCAAGGACCAGGGCAGGGGATTCCGACGATCTACAACGAAAACCTTGCTGGTTTTCATGCCGGTGCGCGCATTCGTCCATTCGCCAACCAGTCATTTGTTCTCTATGTCCTCGGCGGTATTCAAAAGGATCTTCGCGGCACCGAGCAGCACGATGGAAAATGGTTTACCGAAATCATAGCTGGTCTCAATGGCTACTGGGCCTGGGGTCCCGGCCGGGAATGGACCAGTATCGATCTTGAAGCCGTATCCCCCGGTGGTCTTTCAACACTTCCCTCTAACAGCCAAGCATCCCGCTGGTCGCTCAACAACTGGTCCCCGGTGCGATTCCGGTTCGACTGGTTTGTTGAGGCCGGCGGTGATGCGGCCTACTACAGCCGCCTACCGGACTGCCTCGCTTATGGCCAGTCCCGCCAAGGTGCCCGCATTATGCAATTCGGCAAGGCCGCCGCCGTGGACATTTACGGACTCGAAAACCTCACGATGGATACGAAGGGCAACTACTACGACAACTACTTCGAGGCGGGGCCTGGCATGCGCTTCGTCACGGCACCCGTAGGCGCCGCCGTTCTGACAACAAGCGTTGATTATGTTTTAGGTTCCTACCTCGGACGCAACAGCAACAACACACGCGGCGACACCGCCGCAAACTATTCGGACTTCCGTCTCACCGTCGCACTCTCCCTCCGCTGGTAATTCCTATGGACACTCTGCACACATTATTTGTCATTCTCGCCTATATCTCGGCCGTCGGGTTCCTCGTTTTTGGGATCGATGATGTCTTCTTTGATATGCAATTCCTGCGCTACCTGCGTGGCCATCGCAATGCCCGACCGGTCTCCCTCGAAAAGCTCAAAAATGAACCTGAAAAACTCATCGCCATTTTTATCCCGGCATGGATGGAGGGAGGCATCATCAACCGCATGGCCGACTATGCCAGGAAGATCCTCATCTACGAACGCTATGACATCTTCATCGGAGTTTACCCAAATGACGATGAGACGAACCGCTGCGTGGATGAACTCACCCGCATCTCTCCCCGCATCCACAAGGCGGTAACGCGCCGCCCCGGTCCGACATCGAAGGCCGATTGCCTCAATGCCATTTTTGAAGTGATGAAGGCGCGAGAGATTCCGGGCCGCAGGCAGTATGAGATCATTGCCCTTCACGACGCGGAGGATGTCATGCACCCGCTTACGCTGAAGGTTTACAACCACTATGTGCCCGAGCTCCTCGACATGGGCCAGATTCCTGTCTTTCCGCTGGAACTCAATCCATGGCGTTACTGGGTAGGTAACACCTACCTCGACGAGTTTGCCGAGTGGCATGTGAAGGACATGTATTCCCGCGAGGCGATTGGCGGCGTGGTGCCATCCGCCGGTGTCGGCACGGCATTCTCCCGCAAGTCGCTTGATTATTTAGCTTCAAAAAATGCCTCAGGCCCCTTTCGTGAAGGCCAACTTGCAGAGGACTACATGGTGGGTTTGGAACTCTGCCGCGCCGGATTCCGCGCTGGGTTCATCGACCATCCGGTGGAGCGCGAAATCGTGACGCGTAATGCCCAAGGCGAAGTCGTCTCGACGCGCACGGTGACCGAGAGCGTTGCCGTTCGTGAGAATTTCCCGCTGCGCTTTGTCGATGCCGTGAAGCAAAAGGCGCGCTGGATTGTCGGCACAGCCTTCCAGGGATGGCAGCACGGCGGTTGGTGGGGTTCCGCCGCCGTTCGCTACACACTCCTCCGAGACCGCCGCGCGCCTGTAGTGCACTGCATCAATGCCGCTGGCTACTGCGTGATGGGCTATGTGCTCTTTGAATTTGCCGTGCTTCACACGGACTTCCGCAATTGGATTTTTGTGAAGCCGCTTTTCGAGGCCGACAGCCTCCTGTGGCGCATCGTTCTCGTCTGCACTGCGCTCCTTGTTTACAGGGTCGGCCAGAAGGTGACCTGTGTGTCCAATGTCTATGGTCTCCGCCAGGGTCTCTTTGCGATTCCTCGCTATCCGGTGGTGAATTTTATCAACATGGGAGCGACATTCCGCGCTGCTTGGCTCTATACGCGCCACCGCCTCTTCGACACGCCGCTTGCATGGACGAAAACCAGCCATGTCTTTCCAGGAGTGGCGGAGTTGGAGGAATACTCGCGCTCCGTCGAGGATCTCCTCGTCGAGGAAGGCTATATTTCCCGTCCCGAATTGCAGGATATTCTCAGTAAACACCGAGGTCTCTCCGCACCGCGTGCGCTC
This sequence comes from Terrimicrobiaceae bacterium, assembly GCA_044347585.1. Classification (GTDB taxonomy): domain Bacteria; phylum Verrucomicrobiota; class Verrucomicrobiia; order Chthoniobacterales; family Terrimicrobiaceae; genus UBA967. The sequence continues at coordinate 76 of JBIKUM010000316.1, read as the reverse complement.
TTGGATATGCAGCTCATCGACGAGGATCAGTTTCTCGACATCTGGTCTCGTTTCGCACACCTGAAAGCGGAAATCG
>JBIKUM010000145.1:0-7514 GCA_044347585.1 Terrimicrobiaceae bacterium | reverse complement strand
GCGCTTCCGGGCCATGCCTTCCACGGTCGGCGAGGATGGTGCGCTGGCTTTCGCTTTTACTGAACCGCCCTCCGAGGACGACATCCAGGCTGTTGCGGAAATAGCAGGCGCTCCGATCGAGGCCCGGCTTCTGCGCCCTTCGAATCTCTGGGCGCTTCGAAATTCGATTTATCCGGCACGCCTTCTCGACGGCCAACCACGCCATCCGCTCAAAGAGGATTTTGAAAACCTCAACGCGAGGGACAGGCTCCGCGTCCGGCAATTTCAGATGAGCCGCTCGCGCACCCTGGCGGATGCCATGATCAGCTTGCGTTTGATCTCGCCGGAAAAAGTCCGTCGTCTCGTGGCAAGCGACCTCGGCGTCTCCGAGGCGGATTTCTCCCGCCTGACAATTAGCGTCTCGCTCATCAAGGCCCTGGGCCCTGTTTTCTGCGAACTCCATGGGCTGATCCCGCTGAGCGACGGAACGATTGGCGTCGCCAATCCCATCCATCCGAATGTGGGCCTGCGCATCAATGAGATTCTCGGCTCCGAGGTTACATTCTGCGCGGATACGCCAACGGCTTTCGCCAAGTTGCACCATGACCTTGCCGTCCTGCGCTTCGGCGAGGATTCGCTTATGGACTACTTTGTCGATGAGGGGGAGTTGACCCGCGACCATGCCGTGCGCATTCGCGATATGCGGCGACTCATTGCCGGTCCGGTGGATCGCCTTCTCGTCCAACTTGGCCTCGTCAAACAAATCAAGATCCTCAAAGCACTTCGCCAGATATCAGGTCTCGTAACCGCGAGCCCAACGGAAGGTCCCTCCGGTCTTGAAGCCGAGGAACTCCTCGCCCCTGGCTTCGGCGAGCGGACAGGAGTTGTCGTCCACCAGATTCGCGACTCGGGGATTACTTTCCGAATCAGCGGGCTTCTCTCGGAAGCCGACCTGCATGAAATAACCGAACGCTGTGCTGGCATGCCATTGGAATTTCAACTCAGCCCTGTATGACACCCCTTTCATCCCAAAAAACCATCGCCGTCATTGTGGGCACGCGTCCGGAGGCCATCAAGCTGGCTCCCGTGATTCGCAGCCTGCAAACCTCCGATTCGCTTCGGCCGCTTACCATCTCCACATCCCAACACGCTCAAATGACGGCGCAGATTTTCCAAAGTTTTGGCATCACTCCCGATCTGGACTTGGGCGTCATGCGGCCGCGTCAGAGCCTCTGGGACCTCACGGCCGCTCTCACCACGGCGCTGGGGCAGGTTTTCAGCGGAAACCGCATTGACGGTGTTGTCGTGCAAGGCGACACCACCAGCGCGTTCGTGGGAGGGCTTTGTGCCTTTTACCATCAAATCCCTGTGGCACATGTGGAGGCGGGGCTGCGCTCGCACGACCGCTACTCGCCCTTCCCCGAGGAACTCAACCGCACCATGCTCAGCCGTCTGGCGAACTGGCATTTCGCACCCACCGATTTTTCCGCCTCGCTCTTGCGTGCTGAAAACATCCCAGACGATTCGATTTTCGTCTCGGGAAACACCGTTGTCGATGCCCTGCAGTGGATGATCCAGCACTCCAAGGCTTCCACGCTTCCGGGCAGCGTGCCGAATGACGCTCGGTCTTTGATTTTAGTCACCTGCCACCGTCGTGAAAACATTGGCACGCCAATGCGCTCTGTGGCGCTTGCCATCAAGCACCTCGCCGAAAACAACGCTGGCATTCATTTCCTCTTCCCGCTGCATCCGAATCCCTCGGTTCGCGAAAATGTCAAACCCCTGCTTGAAAACCGCGCTGGCATTACCCTCTGCGAACCACTCAACCACGACGAATTTCTAAACGCTTTGAGGCAGTCTCGTTTCGTCCTTTCAGATTCGGGTGGCGTGCAAGAGGAAGCCACCGCTCTTGGCAAGCCGGTCCTCGTGCTGCGGCGTGAAACCGAGCGACCCGAGGGCGTCATGGCGGGAACCCTCCGACTCATCGGCACCGATGTTCAGGATATCATCCGCGAAACTGAAAACCTTCTCACCAATCCGGCCGCTTATGATGCCATGACCAAAGGCTCCAGCGTTTTCGGCGATGGCCACGCCGCCGAGCACATCACACGCATTCTCGAAGAAAAACTCGTCGCATCCGCAACTCCATGCAGGCGCGAAGAATTTGATCTCATGCACTAACCCCACGCGCCCATGACCACCTCCGCCCTTCCTCCTATTCTCCTGATTGATGACGACCCGATGGTGCTTGAGACTTTGAAGGACCTCTGCGCCAGCATGGATTGCCAACGCCAGGTCCACCACCTCGACACCACAAGCGCTTTCGATGCAGCAGCCGATCCCGATATCGGCCTCATCGTTTGTGACTATCGATTTCCCTATACGAGCGGCGTCACATTCATTGAACAAGTCCGCCGCCGTGGCATTGAAACGCCCGTCCTTTTCATATCGGGTGCACCGGACAGTGATGCGGTGATGAAAGCTGCCATCCTCCCTCGAACAGCATTTCTCTCCAAGCCATTCACTATACAGCGATTTCGCGATGCCATAACCGGCCTGCTCGACGCCACTGTTTAGCGCTTTGGGACAAGCGCACTTCGGCTGAGTCTCCAAGGAATTCGAAGGGTGACATGCATAGAGATGCGAATAGGTTGCCCGACATGATTTCCTTTCGCAACCTGGCCGAAACCCGCACTCCGGACGGCGCCCGCTTTTCCCTTCATGAACACGATGGGGAATATTTTCTCAAACTCAATGGCCGACAGCTCATGGGGTCAAACTCCACGGTTTCGGAACTCCTTCTGGCCGATGTGGCCTGCAGATTCCGCTATCCGGTTGATCGTCCAAGCATTCTCATCGGCGGTCTGGGCTTGGGATTTAGCCTGCGGCGCGTTCTGGAAATTGCCGGGCCCAATGCTCTGGCACAGGTTTCCGAGTTGCTGCCTGAGGTTGTTGCCTGGAATCGCGAGTTTCTGCAGGACCTGAACGGCAAGCTGCTCAATGATCGCCGAGTGGAAGTCCTGACCCGTGATGTCTTCGATTGCATAAAAAATGGCCCAGGGAGCTACGATGCCATTCTTCTGGATGTCGATAACGGCCCCACTTCATTCGTTCAGGCAAAAAACTCGCGCCTCTACAATGGCAAAGGCCTCGCACTAATTCGGCGAGCCCTCCGACCAGGTGGGCGTGTCGCTTTCTGGTCAGCTGACCGAGAGCCCATGTTTCTCACCAGCCTCTCACGCGCAGGTTTCCGAACAGAGGAGCACGAGGCCAAGTCAAACGAGCGCGCAAAACGCGCAGCCCACCGCATCTATGTCGGCGAAGTCGCCTGATAGCTTCCTGTGGAATCAAAATATCACTCTTGATGAGACGCGGACGGTTCGTGTTGAGTCCGCACATGTTTGATCCTCGCAAATTCGTTGCCTGCGTTCTTGCCGCACTCTTGCAGGCGATACCTGTTTTGTGTGCAGAGCCCGTTGAAGTGCCTGCCGCAAAAATGCAGGCCCCTCCGCCGGATGCACCCGAGCGCATCGAACTCTGCCGCGTGCAGGTTTTTCTCGATCGGGCTGGGTTTCGTCCCGGGAAAATCGATGGTCTCGGCGGCGAGTTCACCCAGAAGGCGGCAGACCGCTACTGCGATTCCACGGGAGTTCCTCGCGGCACGATGTTGGATGTCTCCTCGGTAGCTTCCCCATATCGGGAATATGTGATTTCGGAGGATGACGCCGCATGGGTGGGGCCTGTGTCTTCCGAGCCTTCCGCTCAGGCCAAGCTGAAGTCTCTGAAATACGGCACGCTCTGGGAGGCCGTCGCCGAGCGCTTTCACTGCGACCAGAAGTTTCTTGTCGAGTTGAATCCTCACATCACCGAGCCCGGTGTCGGCAGTGTCCTGCGTGTTCCCGATGTGAAGGAATTTCGGCTCTCGGATGTCAAAGCCCTCGAAAAAGAGCGCGCTTCCAAAGGCAAGTCGCCGGTTGTCGCAGCGACCCTGCCGCCGCCACCCCCTCCGCTTCCGTTGCCCGCGTCGTATGATCTATCCAAGCCCATCCAGCCTTCGCCCATCGAGCAAATACCCGCGCCAACGCTAACACCAACGCCGCAGCCCACTCCGGCTCCAACCCCCGAGCCCAAGCGTTCCCTTGTGCTCCTCCGTAGCGAGCGATTGATCGAAGTCTATGAGGAGGGCCGCATCGTGGCATGTTTCCCCTGCACACCCGGTTCCGCAAAAATCCCCGTGCCGCTCGGCACTTGGAAAATTACGAGCAATATCCTGCTGCCGCATTTCCGTTGGGACAAATCCGTGCTCGAAAGCGGAGTCCGCAGCGAGAATGCCTTCCTGCTCCCTCCCGGTCCGAACAGTCCTGTGGGAATCGTCTGGATGGGAATCAACCGCCCGAGCATCGGCATGCACGGCACGAACACCCCGGACCGCATCGGACGAAATGAAAGCAGTGGCTGCATCCGGCTTGCGAACTGGGATGCCTTCACCCTCTGCCAGCTTGTGAAAGCGGGCACCAAGGTCGAAGTGCGCTGAGCCGACTCGTTTTTTGGTGGTTGGCAGCGGCGGCTTGCTTGGTGAATCCTCCTGCCGTGCCTTATTTGATAAAAGTCGTCTTGAGCGCCCTCATGATTGTCGCCATCACAGAAGCGACGAAACGCATGGGTTTCTGGGGAGCGCTTCTTGCTGCCCTGCCTTTGCTCTCCCTCATTTCAATGCTGTGGATTTATTGGGAGACCAAGGACACCCAGAAAATTGCCGCCTTCTCGCTGCAGGTTTTTTGGTTCGTCATCCCATCACTCGGCCTCTTTGCCACACTCCCTTGGCTGCTGGGGCGGTTCTCTTTTTTTGCCAGTCTGGGCCTCGCGAGCATGGTCACGGTTTTGCTCTATGTGGCCATGCTCGGGATCTTCAAGCTGCTCGGCTACGATCCCTTTTCCTGAAGGCAGGCGGAATCAAATCCTCTCAAACTGCGAGATTCTGCGGAAGAGGTCGTATCGGGAGTCAATCTGCGTGGTGTCCACGGTTTTTAGGCGCTCGAGGCTGAAGGCTTCGACATTGTAGCTCGCGAGAACACTGCCATAGACGACAGCTTTTTTCAGATGGTCGAAGGTGACTTGGCCGTCTTTCACATTTGCCGCGAGGTAGCCTGCAAGGCCTCCGGCAAAGGAATCCCCGGCACCGGTTGGATCATGGATGTCTTCCAATGGATAGGCGGGACAGCTGAAGAATTCGGCTTCAGGTCCGAAGAGGAGGCATCCGTGCTCGCCTTTTTTGATGGCCACATATTGCGGGCCCATGGCGCGGATTTTTTTGCCCGCCTTGATCAGGCTGGTCTCGGAAGTGAACTGGCGAGCCTCGCTGTCATTGAGGATGAGCATGTCCACACGGGCGATGAGTTTTTCGAGGGATTCCTTGGCGATGTTGATCCAGAGATCCATCGTGTCCGCGATCACAAAACGGGGTTGGCTGACCTGATTGAGCACATGGTGCTGAAGGTCGGGCGCGATATTGGCCAGCAGGACGATCGGCGTCGAGTGGTAACCCTCGGGTAGGGTGGGGGTGAAATGCTCAAACACATTCAGCGCGACGGAGCGCGTCTCGCGGGTGTTCATGTCCCACATGTATTCGCCGGACCAACGGAAGGTCTCGCCCGGCACGATTTGGAGACCAGCCAAGTCGATGCCGCGCTTGCGGAAGAGTTCGATGTGTTCCTTTGGAAAATCCTCACCCACAATCCCGACGAGATTCACCGGGCTGAAATTCGATGCGGAAACAGCTCCATACGAAGCCGAGCCGCCAAGCAGGTCTTTATGCTCGGCGAGTTGTGTTTTGATGTCATCCAGCGCGATAGATCCAACAATAAGAACGGACATAGGCGCGGGAGAATGAGGATTCCCTGCCTGCTGTGCGAGAAAAAATGTGGCTGTTTGGCAGTTCCGTGGGGAGCACGCCCGCCCGCGGGCGTCGTAGGGTGCGCTCCCGCGCACTACGCGGTGGGATCACACTGGCCTTCGGCCGCATTTTTTCCAACCGCCTTCCGAGGGCGCGAGTTGAAAAAGCACGAGGGCGGACATGCTCCCCGAGACCTTCAGTGGTTAGTGAGCACAAGCGCAGCAGTAGCTCAAGACCACTTAGCTCCTTATATCAAAGGCATTTTCGAAGCGCTTGCGCGGCCCTCCAGGCGCGTTGGTCGCCGTATTCCCGGAGATGCTGGATGACAAGTGGAATGTCATTGCGGTCACGAATCCGGGCTTCGGGGTGTCGGAACCAAAAACAGCCGGGAAACTCGCGTATCAGGGACTCGGCACGGGCCACGAGTTCATTCTCGGATAGCCCAATGCTTTCAGGAGAAGATGTGGCGACGCCTTCCATGCGGAGCAATATAAATGAATCTTGCCGTATTGGCAAAACGATCTCCCGGTGGCGCTCTCTCTTCCGAAGACTCAGATGCGTCGCATCACAGTGTCCCGCAGAAAACGGGCGTCGTCTCGATTCGGGTAGTCGAGCGTGTAGTGAAGGCCACGGCTTTCTTTGCGGCTGAGGGCGCAGTCCACGACGAGGGAGGCGACGGTCACCAGATTGCGGAGTTCGAGCAGGTCGGTGGTGATTTTGAAATTCCAGTAAAATTCCTGCACTTCCGCATGGAGGTTTCGCAGGCGCGTGGCGGCGCGCTGGAGGCGCTTATCCGTGCGGACGATGCCGACGTAATCCCACATGAGGCGGCGGATTTCCTCCCAGTTGTGCGAGATGACCACGAGTTCATCCACATCCTGGACGCTGCCGGAGCGCCACTCGGGCAAGTCGATGGTCACAGGATCGCGCTGGCGGCGGGTGGCTTTTTCAAAGGCGCTGTGGGCCATGACCATGCCTTCGAGGAGCGAGTTGCTGGCAAGGCGGTTGGCTCCGTGCAGACCGGTGCAGGCGGCTTCGCCGATCGCATAGAGGCCGCGCAGTGAGGCTTCGCCCTGCAGGTCGGTCTTTACTCCGCCGCATTGGTAGTGGGCGGCTGGCACGACCGGAATCGGTTCGCGGGTTATGTCCAAGCCGGCGCGTAGGCATGTCTCGTAAATCGAGGGAAAGCGGGACTTGATGAAATCGGCCGGTTTGTGGGTGATGTCCAAATAAACGCACTTGGCGCCACTGCGTTTCATTTCGGCGTCGATGGCCCGGGCCACGATGTCGCGTGGGGCGAGTTCCTTTTGCGGATTGTGCCGCTCCATGAAGCGGCGGCCGCGTTCATTGATCAGGATGGCGCCTTCGCCACGCACAGCTTCGGAGATGAGGAAGGACTTGATGGCGGGATGGTAGAGACATGTTGGATGGAACTGGATGAACTCCATGTTCGCGATCACAGCACCGGCCCTCCAGGCCATGGCGACGCCATCCCCCGTGGCGATGTCGGGATTTGTTGTGTAGAGATAGACCTTCCCGCAACCGCCCGTGGCGAGCACAGTGACATCGCTGCGAAGGGTCTCGACCTCGCCTGTGGCCTCGTTGAGCACATAGACTCCCACGCAACTATTTTCCATCGCGT
>JBIKUM010000064.1:0-11052 GCA_044347585.1 Terrimicrobiaceae bacterium | reverse complement strand
ACATAGGCGCGGCCGAATTTTCCCGCCAGCTTGTTGAAATAATCCGCCGCGCGATCTTTGCGTTTTTTGAGTGTGAAGGCGAGGTGCGCTTTGTCGGTAGCGGCTTCTTTCAATTCCGCCCGCGCTGCGTCCAGAACGGCGAGAGGGGCACTACCGGGCTCGTCACCGACCGAGTAGAATATATTTTTACCGACCCGACGGTCCCTCACCAAATCCTCGCGTTTCAACTGCGCCAAGCTTGTTGAAATACGCGACTGCGCGAGACCAAGAATCTCCTGCAACTCGGCGACCGTGAGCTCCTCCTCCATCAAAAGCAGCATCAGGCGCAAGCGGATCGGATCCGACAAAACACGGAGAGATTTCAGGATTGACGCCATTGAACATATCAATATATTCGGATGCGAAGATACGTAAAGCTCAACATCAACCCAAACCCAATAAATCCTATGTCACGCCGTTACATCTTTTCATCCGAATCCGTTGGCGAAGGCCATCCCGACAAAGTCTGCGACACGATCTCCGATGCAGTTCTCGACGCCTGCCTCACGATTGACAAAACCAGCCGCGTCGCTTGCGAGACCTTTGTGAAAAGCAACACCGTCGTGGTAGGCGGTGAAATCACCATTCCGAAAATCAAAGGCGCCGCACTTGATTCCGTGATGAACATCGGCTCGATCATCCGCGAGGCGATCCGTGGCATCGGCTACACGAACAACGACGATGTCTTCCACGCCGACCGCGTATTCATTTCAAACCTCCTCACCGCACAGAGCGCCGACATCGCGCAGGGAGTGGATAACAAAAAAGCCAAAGGCAAAGCCACCGCCGAGCAAGGCGCCGGCGACCAAGGCCTCATGTTCGGCTACGCCTGCAACGAGACCCCAGAACTCATGCCCGCTCCGATCATGTTCGCCCACCGCCTCGGTCGCGAACTCACTGCCATCCGCAAAGCCGGCAAGGTGAAATGGCTCCGCCCTGACGCGAAAAGCCAAGTTTCCGTTCTCTATCAAGATGGCAAGCCCGTCCGCGTGACCAATGTCGTCATCTCGACACAGCACAGCGAGGATGTCGAAATCGAAGAAATCCGAAAATTTTTGATCACAAATGTGATTCGCAAGGTGATTCCAAAGGACTTCCTCGACGCCTCCACCGAATTCCTCATCAACCCGACCGGCCGCTTCGTCATCGGCGGCCCTCAGGGCGACTCCGGACTCACTGGTCGTAAAATCATCGTCGACACCTACGGCGGCATGGGCCGTCACGGCGGCGGAGCCTTCTCTGGAAAAGATCCTTCGAAAGTTGACCGCAGCGCAGCCTACATGGGCCGCTATGTCGCGAAGAATGTCGTTGCCGCCGGCCTCGCAGACCGCTGCGAAGTGCAATTTGCCTACGCCATCGGCCACCCGCAACCCGTGAGCATCCACATCGACACCTTCGGCACACACAAGGTGAACGAGGAAAATATCGAGAAAGCCGTCAAATCCGTCTTCTCCTTCAAACCCGCCGACATCGTCACCCAACTCAACCTCCTCCGCCCGATCTACAGCAAGACCACAAACTACGGTCACTTCGGCAAGGAAGACAAAGACATCACTTGGGAGAGGACAGACAAAGCGGCGGCGCTGAAAAAGGCAGCGCGCTGAGGAATGAGCGAGTCTTAAGTTTTAAGAATTAAGTTTTAAGTTGGCGCTACCGCGCCGCGCTTGATTCCGAAGACTTGTTTCTTCTCTCCAATCTAAAAACCGCACCCAAGCCCAACAACACCCGAACCAAAACCACTTAAAACTTAATTCTTAAAACTTAAAACTCTCATGCCTACCAAACCCGCTTCCAAATCAAAAGCATCCGCCGCCGCAGTTCTCGCCGAACTCACCGCTGCGACTGCCAACCTCGCCAAATACGCCGCAGCCACGCCGAAGGGCGCGGATTACATTGTCTCTGACATCGCGCTCGCCGACTGGGGACGCAAGGAAATCAGCGTTGCCGAGCATGAAATGCCGGGCCTCATGGCGGTTCGTAAAAAATACGCCAAGCAGAAACCACTCAACGGCGTCCGCGTGACCGGCTCGCTCCACATGACGATTCAGACAGCGGTTCTCATCGAGACGCTGGTTGATCTCGGCGCTGATGTGCGCTGGGCCAGTTGCAATATTTTCTCCACTCAAGACCACGCCGCCGCAGCCATCGCGGAGACCGGCACGCCCGTCTTTGCCTGGAAAGGCGAGACCCTTGAGGAGTATTGGGAACTCACCCTCAAAGCGATCACTTTCCCCGGAAACCTCGGCCCACAACTCGTGGTCGATGACGGCGGCGATGTGACCCTTCTTATCCACAAAGGTGCCGAACTCGAAAAAGGCGACAAGTGGGCCTACCAACCCGCCGAAAACCATGAAGTCTCCGTCGTCAAGGCCCTCCTCCGCCGCGTCGCCGAGGAGCGCCCCGGCTACTGGACCAAGGTGGCCAAGGCTTGGAAAGGCGTCTCCGAGGAGACAACGACAGGCGTCCACCGCCTCTACCAACTCGCCGAGGTCGGCAAACTCCTCGTGCCAGCCATCAATGTGAACGACTCGGTCACGAAGTCCAAATTCGACAACCTCTACGGCTGCCGCGAGTCCCTCGCCGACGGCCTCAAGCGTGCAACCGATGTCATGATCGCCGGAAAAGTCGCCGTCGTGTGCGGCTACGGCGATGTCGGCAAAGGCAGCGCCCACTCGCTCCGCGCTTACGGCGCCCGAGTCATTGTCACCGAGATCGACCCCATCAACGCCTTGCAGGCCGCCATGGAGGGCTTCCAGGTCAATACCATCGAAAGCACACTCGGCGTCGGCGACATCTATGTCACCACCACCGGCAACAAAGACATCATCACACTCCAGCACATGCTCGCCATGAAAGACCAGGCGATCGTTTGCAACATCGGCCACTTCGACAACGAAATCCAAGTCGAAGAACTCAAGAAACACAAAGGCATCCGCTGCGAGACCATCAAGCCGCAATACGACCGCTACTTCCTGCCCGGCGGCAAGAAGAGCATCTACATGCTCGCCGACGGCCGCCTCGTGAACCTCGGCTGCGCCACAGGCCACCCGAGCTTCGTGATGTCCAACTCCTTCACCAACCAAACTCTCGCCCAAATCGACCTCTGGCAGAACAAGGACAAATACAAAAACACCGTCTATCGCCTGCCCAAGAAGCTCGACGAGGAAGTCGCCCGCCTGCACCTCGAAAAAATCGGCGTCGTCCTCACCAAGCTCACCAAGAGCCAAGCCGAATACCTCGGCGTGCCGTCCGAAGGCCCTTACAAGCCCGAGCACTACCGCTACTAAAAGCAAGCCAGTCCAAAATTGGATTCAAAGAACGGGCGCGATGCAAGTCGCGCCCGTTTCGCTTATACTCTCCGCAGATCCGTCAGTGGGATGTGGAGACTGATACTGTTTGACCAATGCGAAGCGGGATGGGTGGCGTTCCCGTGACATTGATGCGGACGGGAAAACGATTCGGAAGCCGGACCCAGTCGATGGTCTGGCTCACTTTAGGGAGGAGATCCACGGTGGAGCCATCGGGATCAAAAATGCCCCAGGCCACACTTTCGATGACGCCGTCGAAGGGTTCGTTGTTGCGGCCGATAAAGGTAATAGATGCCTTGCCTCCATCCTGAAGGTGGTGGAGTTGGGTTTCCATGAAGTAGGCGGCGATCCAAAAGGAACTCGAATCCACAAGCGCAAGGAGTTGCTCGCCGGCGTAGACATAGGTGCCGGCCGAGGTATTCATGTTCGTGAGATAGCCATCCACGGGGGCGAAAATTTTCGTGTAGCTGAGGTTGAGTTGGGCAGTCTGGAGATCAGCTTGGGCTGCGGCCGTGTTGGCCTGTGCTGCCGCATAGGAATCCTGGGCGTTTTGCAGGTCCCGCAGGTCGTTGACTTTTGTCTGGTAGAGAACCGTCTGGCGGTCGAGTTCCTGCTTGGCCTGAACCTCGGCGGCCTGGGCCTGCTGGAGCTTGGCGCCGCAATTGTTCACCGTGGCGATGTAGGTGGAGGGATCGATTTCAAAGAGGAGGTCGCCCTTTTTGACCTGCTGGTTGTCGCGAATAGGAATCTTCACAATCGGCCCGGCAACGCGACTGGCTATGCCGACCACATTGGCGCGCACTTGGCCGTCGCGGGTCCAAGGCTGTGTGGAATAGCGTTGATACATCCCGAGAGCGGCCAGGAGGGCCAGAACAACAACCGTAGAGGTGACGATGAAGGCGGTGCTTTTATTCATGGTGCGAGGCAGAGTCCCAAAGCGGAACCAAACAAGATGACGAGAGCGATGAAAAGCAGGGGAAGATTCCAGAGATGCCGTGTCCAACCGAGCTGTTCGATAGCAACAAGCAGTAGCCAAGCCGCGAGAAAACCAACAGTGGCGATCGCAATTTCCCAGGGCAACAGGAATTCTCCGAGCAGAAATTGGGCTGAACTGAATTGATTCAACATCGAGGCCTGCATCCTTTCACCACAGCACACCAGTGGCAAGCCCGTCCATTCCAGCTTATGGACGCGGAAATGTTAAGGATAGGAAGTCCCTCTGCCCGTATCGTAGGAACTCTTGGACTCGAACACCTGCTCGCAACTCCGCGTTTTGTAGTTCCAGCGTCCACCGGACTCAACGCACTTGTTGATCTCCAGAAAATCAGGGCTGAAACCGTGAATCGCGTAAAGGGTAAAGAAATAGCCCCCGACAATCAGGACGGCTGTTCCGAGCAGCATCAGTATGGCTTTGAGGGGCATGGAAGGAGTAAAGGAATTGAAACCGTGATTTTTCAAAAACGCAAAAGAAAACTTTCGCCTTTTTTCAGTCTAAAGCTGCTTCCGTCTGCTTGATTCCATAGTTTTTTTTGAGACGATCGCCGACGAGTGATTCCATCCAGCAAGAGACCGGTCCGTATTTTGATCCTAACCGCCAGCATGGGGGAGGGCCACAATACCGCTGCCCGCAACATACAGCATGCGCTCCAAGCCGAGGCGGGGAGTGGCGTGGAGGTGTTGGTGGTGGATCCCTACACGCGCACCAATCCCGTGGTGAACCGGTGCATCCAGAAGGGATACGCGGCAGCCATCAACAACTACCCGCGGCTTTGGAAAATGGTTTTTGCGATGCTCAGCCAACCCAAGGTCATCGAGGGAATGGCTCCGCTTTTGCTGCAGCTCACGAACGCGGTGCATTCGCTGGTGCGGGAGTTTCAGCCGGACATGATCGCCTCCACCTACCCTGTCTTCGGCTACATCCTGCAACGAATCCGCCGGGTCGATCCGGCCGTGGCTATGCCGTTCTACATGGTCATCACGGATTCCACGATGATCAACCAGACATGGTATCGCTACCCGTGCGACGGGGCGATTGTGGCCGACGAGCCCACGGCGGAGGTGCTGCGCGGCGACGGGGTGGAGGAAGAAAAAATCCACGTTCTCGGTTTTCCGGTCGGTCTGCAATTCGACGAATTCATCCCGGCACCGCCACCGCACGATGGCAATTGGCGGCTGCTTTTTTTCCCCGGCGGCCCGCTGCAGAAGGCGTTTGAAACACTCCATCACCTTTCCACAATTCCGAATGCCAGCGTCACGGTCATCACCGGCCGGCGGCAGGACGCCCATGCGGCGCTTTCGCGAGCGGGCCTGCCCAAGCGGGGGCACCTGATCGGATGGACGGACAAAATGCCCGAGCTCATGGGATCGCACCACATCTTCATCGGCAAAGCCGGCGGGGCGACGGTGCAGGAGGCCATCGCAGCGCAAATTCCATTCGTGGTGAATCACATTGTTCCTGGCCAGGAGGAGGGCAACATCGCCCTCATCCAACAGACAGCGATTGGCGCCCTCGCCTCAAACAGCCCTGCAGACATCCTGCATATCGTCAAAGGGGCCATGGCGAATGAAGCCGCCCTCTGGCGGACCTGGCGGAAGAATCTCGTCCAGATTCAAAAACCTTCCGCCTCCCGCGCCATCGCCTCATTCCTTCTGGAGCGGGCTGTCGCGCGGTAGCACGAAATCGTTGGAGGGTCGACCTCCGGCTTGACCCATTCTTCAGCCGCGAAGCGGCGTTTCTTCTAGATACAATGGCGGCTCCGCCGCGCAAATGGGTCAGCGGCGGCGCGCCGACCCTACCTTGCATAGACGAACGCGCTATCGCGCGTTTGCTGTTGCAGCGTCTTCGTGAGCGACTGGGGTGGCCTCCGATTCGGCAGTCATAGACAGCCGCTACAAACCCGCGCGGCAGCGCGAAATCGTTGGAGGGTCGACCTCCGGCTTGACCCATTTTTCAGCCGCGAAGCGGCGTCTCAAGGGAGCATGGCCGTCTCAGCTGTGTTGGCGCAAGATGTGGTTTGGGAATCTATGAGGTGGCGGCGCGAGTGTCTTTCACGGTCGAGACGACCGTGCTCCCCTCTTGCGCGCGGCAGCGTGCTTCGTAAGCCAGGGCAGAGGTCAGGATGTCTGAGGCTGCTGCTGGGTGAGGCAGTGGAAGGCTCCGAGACCCCAGATCAGCTCGCGGCAATCGATCGGGACGATGCGCCTGTCGGGAAACGCCTCGTGCAAAGCGGAGACCGCCCACGAGTCATTATGCTCGTTGAAGACAGGCAAAAGAACGACCGAGTTCGCGATGTAGAAATTTGCATAGCTCGCGGGCAGGCGCTGACCCTCGCGCATGATGCGTGTCGGCATGGGCAGCGTGAGCACATGGAGCGGTTCGCCATCAGCGAGGCGCATGGTATGCAGGCGGTCGAGGTTGCGCTGGAGCGGCTCGAAATTTGGATCGTGCTCGTCCTCTTCCACAGCGGTGACGACGGTGGAGGGTCCAATGAAACGCGTGATATCATCGACATGTCCATCCGTGTCGTCGCCCTCGATGCCGTCGCCAAGCCAGAGGATTTTTTTAACCCCGAGTTTGTCGCGCAGTTTTTTCTCAATCGCCGTGCGGTCGAGGGCCGGATTGCGATTGGGATTGAGCAGGCAACTCTCGGTGGTGAGAAGCGTGCCTTGGCCATTGGTGTCGATCGATCCACCTTCGAGGATGAAGTGTTCGAAATTGAAAACGGGCAGGCCCAGAGCTTTGGCAATGGCTGGAGGAACGGCATTGTCTTCGTCGAAAGGCGAGAGCTTGTAGCCCCAGGCGTTGAAACCGAAGTTCAGCACCGCCAATTGCGGCGACTTGTCGCGCTTCACAAAAATGGGTCCATGATCACGGCACCACGGCTCGTCGGTGGGGATATGGAAATACTCGACCCGCTCCGGCGGACAGGATCGCAGGAGCTTGCGGACAGTCTTCTCCTGCTCAGCGCCGCTCACATTGATCCGGACAATCTCCGACTCGGCCAGTGCCTCCGCCATTTTCACGAAGGTTGGAATGACGCGGTCGTAGGATTCTGGGAAGCTGTTGCAATCGGGCTGGGGCCAGGAAATCCAAGTTGCCTCGTGGGGTTCCCACTCGGCCGGCATGCGGTATCCTTTTTCTGAGGGACTCGATTCAGTCATGTAGATGATGGTTTTCCGCTACAGACGCGCAAGGACAAGGCAAAGTTCGAAAAAAATTTTCCGTCATTTTGAAAAACCATTTGCATTCGTCTCCAGATGGCGTTTTGCGGGCAAAGCAAAAGCGGCGGGGGCTCACATTCCCCCGCCGCTTCACACTATGCCAAACTATCGCTCAGATGGCCTTTTCTCCTGTTTCATCCGTGCGGATGCGAATGGCCTCCTCGACTGCCGAGACGAAGACTTTTCCGTCTCCGATCTTGCCAGTCTTTGCGGACTTCACGATGGCCGCGAGAGCGCCCTCGAGGAGCGAGTCGGTGACGACCACCTCGATTTTGATCTTCGGCAGGAAGTCCACGGTGTATTCGCTACCGCGGTAGATTTCGGTGTGGCCCTTCTGGCGGCCGAAACCTTTGACTTCGCTGACGGTCATTCCTTCGATCCCGAGGTCGGCAAGGGCCTCTTTGACCTCTTCGAGTTTGAAGGGTTTGATGATGGCTTCGATTTTTTTCATATGTGTGTCTCCTGAAGTGGATGGTTTGTCTTAGTCGAGGAGGTAGCCTTCTTCGCCGTGCTCCGATGTATCGAGACCGGCGGACTCTTTTTCCTCTGAGGCGCGGAGGCCGATTGTGAACTTCACAATGTAGGCGATGATTGCCGTGGCCACCACCGAGAGGACGATGGTCAGAATGCTGGCCTTGATCTGGTTCATGAGCAGGCCTTCTTTGAGGCCCTCAACCACGGGATTGGCTTCGGCCGAAGCAAAGATGCCGGTCAGAATGGCACCCAATGTGCCGCCCACGCCGTGAACACCGAAGGTGTCCAGCGCATCATCATAACCAAGCATTTTCTTGAGGTAGACAACCGCGAAGAACGGGATGATACCTGCGGCAACCGCCATGATCATGGCACTGGCAGGAGTCACGAAACCTGCGGCGGGAGTGACCACAACCAAGCCTGCAACGATGCCCGAGCAGAAGCCGAGAACACTGGGCTTGCCACGGGTGATCCATTCAACGGCTGCCCAGACGAATCCGGCTGTGGCGGCGCAGAGGAAGGTGGTGGTGAAAGCGTTAGCGGCGATGGCATCGGCGCCAAGCGCGGAGCCCGCGTTGAATCCGAACCAGCCAACGAAGAGCATACCAGTTCCGATCATGCAGAGCACCATCGAGTGAGGAGCCATCTGCTGTTTGCCGAATCCAAGGCGTGGCCCGAGGATGATGCAGAGAACGAGCGCGGACCAGCCGGAGCTCATGTGAACGACAGTTCCACCTGCGAAGTCGATGGCTTTGATGCCGGCATCAGGATTGAGAGGACCGCACATGAAGCCGTTGACAGCCCAAACCATGTGGGCGAGCGGGAAGTAAACGACGAACATCCAGATCGCCGTGAACAGAAGAACCGCAGAGAATTTCATGCGCTCGGCCGTGGCACCAAAGATCAGGGCCGGGGTGATGATCGCGAAAGTGAGCTGGAACATGGCCCAGATGTAATCCGAGATCCAGTAGTAGCCCGCGCCCACATTTCCGGGCTTCATGCCGTTGAAACATGCTTGAGCGAGGTCACCCAGGAAAGCGTTGCCACCTGAGAATGTGAGGCTGTAGCCGCAGAGGAACCAAAGGATGGTCACCAAACCGGCGATGCCCATCGTCATGGCAAGAATCGAGAGGACATTCTTGGACCTCACGAGACCGCCATAGAAAAGAGCCAAGCCAGGCAGTGTCATGAACAACACGAGTGCCGTGCTGGTCATTTGCCATGCGTTATGACCGGGGCCGGGGCCGGCGATCTTCGAGGCGACATCGGGTGTTCTGGCTCCGTTGTTCACATACGCCTCCAAGTCGGCGAGACGCTGTTCGACGCTTGGTTCGACGCTTGGTTCGGCGGCGGCAGCAGCCTCGGCCGGCGCGGTCGTGGTCTCCACGACAGTTGTTGTTGTTTTCTCCTCGACGACTGTGGTGGTGGCTTCCTGTGCGAATGCCGATGACAGACTGAGGGACCCGGCCGCAATGATTGCTGCGGCAAGGTGTGCCAGTGTTTTGTTTTTTATGAGCATGGTTGTGTTGAGTTGTTGAGTGTCCTTGATCGATCAGACCAAGGGTTGCAGCCCTATAAGCAATCGGTGTGCCAAGCTGGTTCTGTAGGGGAGACGGCCAAGCGGCTGCCCAAAAAACAACAGCCGGATTCGGCATGTCATTTTTTGATCACACACGCCGACCGCGCCACCATTGCTTCATCAAAAAACGCAGCCGATGCATAAATTCAGCCTTTCGAAGAGGCTCGGGAATGGCATGGTGGCGAGGCATGATCGCTTCGCAAAACACATCCCGCCATGGCAACACGCGAACAGAAGCGCCCGCGCTGTGGCAGATTCTTGTGGCGTTCGGCATTGTCTACATAGGCTACGGGCTGAATTTCCTCGCGGTGAAAATCGGTGTCGAGAGCCTGCCGGCCTTCCTCTTTGCGTCATCCCATATTATTTGCGCCGGGGTGTTGCTGATGCTCTGGCGTTGGATCACGGCCGGTGGAGTCCTCTTGTCGGCGGAAGGCTTCAAGCGCGCAGCGGCAGGAGCGTTCCTCCTTTTCGTTGGTGGAGTGGGCCTGGTCACCCAAGGCGAAAAGCTGGGTGTCCCCTCGGGCGTTGCGGCGATCATCAAGGCATCCGTGCCGCTCTGGGTGGCCGTGTTGGAGGGGTTGCGTCCCGGTGGTGAGCGGATTTCAAGGATGATGTCCCTCGGTCTCCTCCTTGGCGGAGCGGGAGTGGCCTTGCTTGTGCTTCCGCGTTTGGCGCCGGGAGGCTCGACCGATTCCACGGGAATCCTTCTTCTGGTTCTCTCGGCCTTCCTCTTTGCCGCAGGCAGCATCCTTGTCCGTCACAAGCCCCCGTCGGAATCTCCAGTGCAGGGAGCAGCCTGGATGATGGTGATCGGCGGAATCCTGCTCGCATTTTTTGGTGCGGGACTTGGCGAAGCGGGGCAGATTCATCCGGAGGATTTCACCATCCGCACCATGACGGCTTTTGCTTTTCTGCTGTTCGTTCACTCCCTCGCCGCATTCACGGCGATGAACTGGCTCCTCCGTCATCTCCCGGCTTCCGTGGTGACAACCAAATTTTATGTTTCTCCCGCCGTGGCCATGATGGCGGGATATGCGGTTCTCGGTGAGAAAATCACGCCAGCGGCGGTGGCCAGCCTGTGCCTGATTCTCCTTGGCGTAGGAGTTGTGCTGTGGGGTGCCGCGCGAAACAAAAGCAGCCCGCCGCTGCGACCAGATGACGCCGAGGAGACGGAAACCTGATCCGGCAGGCGTTTTATTGCAGAGCCGCCTTGCAAGAGCGGCAGTAGTCCGCAATTTGTCCCGACTTGAGAATACCCGAGACGATCACCACACGCTGCGCGCCCGCCGCAAGAACCTCGGGAAGGTTGTCGAGTTTGATTCCGCCAATGCAATAGATAGGCAGATCAACGATGCCGTGAACCTCCCTGATCTTGGTAGTTCCGATGGATGTGTAATCGGGCTTGGTCGGCGTCGAAAAGAGAGGGCCGAA
>JBIKUM010000352.1:0-2835 GCA_044347585.1 Terrimicrobiaceae bacterium | reverse complement strand
GCATCGGCAAAATCGCGCCAGACGCCTGGATGCAACTCCAACCAGCCTTTCCAATACGATCTCCAAACAACTTCTTGGACGAACTTTTCAACAGTTGTTGATTTATGAACCCGCAGCACCGCACAGAGGACTTCAGCTTCTGTCACGAGACGGTGCGCGATCGCCGCCGAGAGCCTTGAGACATGCGTATGCCGATCGGCGATATGATTTCGCAAGCGGGCATAATGCAACACCGGCCCCTCAATAAAATCGTGCAAAGCAAGCAGAGCGTCCGCTCGTGTGCCGGGAATCAAGTCAGCGGCCATGGATCAAAGTTGGCTTCGGTTGAAACAATGAGCCTGCGACAAGCCAAGCTGCAGACGCCGTAAGAAAGCTTTTTATGGAATGCATCTATGTCCATCCTACGAACGGCGAGGCAGACGCGGCTTTTCTTTCAGCAATGTTCCCCTTGAAAGGTTGAAATTTGGAGTTAGTGCGGCAACCTGTCACCTGTGCTTAATGCGATGAGGCTCCACTAATTTATGCTGACACCTCTGTCCATAAGCCGACCCCTGAGCCTCTCACGGAGACACTAAGACACGGAGAAAAGTTCTCGACTGGAACGCCGACGTCCTCGTCGGCATCAGCACCTCATAGCTATGACTCTACCGCAACTCCGCGAAACCCAGTGCGTCAAATGCGGTGCCAATTCGCGCTCTCACCTGATTCAAAGGCATGCTTAATGCGTTTAAATACCAATAATTTATGCATACCCCATCTGATTACTTCCTCAATCGCCGTGTTCAATAAGCACCTCGGATATGATGGACGACGGATTCGTCATAAAAATGCCGCAGCCGTTGATGTAAATCTCCCGCGAGCGGACTAAGAGCGGAGACAGCGGCATTCTCCCAGACTTGAGTCTGCTTACTCGCGCCGGTGATCACAGTCGTCACCGCTGGGTGATCCAAAATCCACCGCTGGGCCATTTGAGCCAATGTCAACCCAGGCGGAAGATAGGCCTTGAGTTCGTCACACAGCTCCACCGCTTTGTCATAAGGAATTCCGGCAAAGGTTTCCCCCACATTAAATGCCGCACCATCCCGGTTGTAGTTGCGGTGATCCTTTTCAGGAAATTGGGTCGTCAGTGTCATTTTTCCAGAGAGAACGCCACTGGCCAAGGGCAAGCGCACAATAATTGCGACACCTCGCTTTCTCGCCTCCTCCAGGACATGGAATGCAGGCTTCTGTCGCAATACATTGAAGATGATTTGCAAAGAAGCGAGGCCCTCATGTTGTAGGCAGATCAAAGCCTGCTCATCAGATTCCACGCTGGCACCAAAGCGTTGGATTTTCCCCTCCTGCTGCAACCGCCGCAGCCAGTCAAAAACCTCGCCCCCACGAATCATGGCGGTAGGAATGCAATGCAACTGGGTCAAATCGAGCGCCTCCACGCCGAGACGCCGCAGAGAGTTTTCCGTAGCATTTCGCATGGCGGCCTCGGTGTATCCGTTTGGGAAAAGTTCGGGTGTGCGACCAAGTTTGGTGGCCACAAAGACCTCGCTCGGATTCTGCTTCAGAAAGCGTCCGATCAACTCCTCACTGCGCCCGGCACCATAGACATCAGCCGTGTCGAAAAAAGTGATTCCAGAATCCATCGCAGTCGCAAGAATTTCAAATGCCTTTCCGTCATCGATAGCACCCCAGTCCGCACCGCCCAACTGCCAGCAGCCCAAGCCAATTTCGGATACTTGCCGGTCTGAGGTGGAGAAGGCGCGGAGATTCATTGTCGGTTTGGGATTCATGGATTTGTCAGAATATTGATAACTGGGTATGAATTTTTTCAAAGCCACGATTTGGAAAAGCCCTCCAGCTGAAAAATCAAGACCACGGTTTGCCTCCTTCGCTTGCAGGTGGTTTCCATTTGGGCTACCAAAAAACCAGCGCCCCCCCTTCATCGCCTTGTATCCCGACAAACCATGAAATACCCGCTCTTCACCCGCGTTGCGCTCGCCGATGACCTGCCGAAGGAAAATCTCCGTCGCGGCGATCTGGCGACCATTGTCGAATACTACGAGGGAAGTCACAGTCAGGAACCAGGCTACGAGTTGGAGGTCTTCAATGCAGTGGGAGATACCTTTGCAGTAGTGACCGCCCGCGAATCGCAGATCGAATCCCTGCGGAAAGACGAACTCCTCAGCGTCCTCCCCCAAAAGCTCGCTATCGCCTGAGCGGATATTGATTGGATTCCAACCTGCTTGGAGCGCATTTCGCATCGCTATCGAGCGAGGCTCCAGCATGGATCTCAACGAACCGTGGATCACAGCTCTGGACTCGTTCGATGCAGGGAAGCGTTACTAAAGCTCTTGGATGGCCACTTTTTCATGCTTGCCACCTATGATTGCCAACAATGACCGGCCTTTAAATGAACGGTCAACGCGGGAAGACATCCAGCACGCCTTTGACCACCATGTTCACACCGATGGCGAGGATGAACAACCCGAGCACGCGGTTGAGCGCTCCGATGGCATTCACATTCAGCACACGCACCATGGCATCGCTCTCGCGAAAGCAGATCCAAGTGAGCAGCGCGATGGCAGCAAACCCAAGCACGAAGCCGAT
Source organism: Terrimicrobiaceae bacterium (assembly GCA_044347585.1). Lineage (GTDB taxonomy): Bacteria > Verrucomicrobiota > Verrucomicrobiia > Chthoniobacterales > Terrimicrobiaceae > UBA967. The sequence continues at coordinate 234 of JBIKUM010000352.1, read as the reverse complement.
GTAATGCGGAAAAGTTTGGCCATAGGTCGAGAGGCCGATTGCCAGACTCATCGCGCCCGGACCCGCAAGGATCGGCATCGCCATCGGAGTGAGCGAAATATCCTCCTTCTCTTCGGCAGCGGCGTGTTCGTGCGGAGTCACGCGACTTTGATTGCCCAACATCGCCCAGCCGGAATGCGCCACAAGAAGTCCGCCCGCGATGCGCAGGTCGTCAATCGTTACACCAAAAAAACT
>JBIKUM010000351.1:0-2836 GCA_044347585.1 Terrimicrobiaceae bacterium | reverse complement strand
CTTCGCGCCTGAAGTTTGGGCCCGGCGGCGCGGCGTCCCTACCGAAAATTGACGAGGTGCTGCCGCGCCGCTGCTCGCGCGGTAGCGCGATCGTTTGCCCGAGGTAGGGAAGGCGCGCCGTCGCCGTCCGACTTGCGCGGCGAGAGCCGCCTTTGCATCCAGAAACGGCGTCTTCGCGCCTGAAGCTTGGGACCCCGGCGGCGCGGCGTCCCTACCAAAAATTGACGAGGTGCTACCGCACCGCTGCTTGCGCGGTAGCGCGATCGTTTGCCCGAGGTAGGGAAGGCGCGCCGTCGCCGTCCGACTTGTGCGGCGTGAGCCGCCTTTGCATCCAGCAACGGCGCTGCGCGCCTGAAGCTTGGGACCCCGGCGGCGCGGCGTCCCTACCGAAAATTACGAGGGTGCTTCCGCACCGGCTTCAGGCTGTGGCGGTTTTTTGGATTTCGAGAAGGCGGGTTATGCCTCCCCGAGCGGCTGCGACCATTTGCTCCAGTTGGGCGGGGCTGAAGACATTTTCTTCGCCGCTGCCTTGGAGTTCCACGAAGTCGAGTTTATCGGTCATGACGACATTCATATCGACGCTGGCGTCGCGGTCTTCGATGTAGTCGAGATCGACGAGCACCTGATCGTTTACTATGCCCACGCTCACTGCGGCGACGCGGTTTTTCACGGGGAGTTCCTTGATTTTACCTTGTTGGACAAGCCATTGGCCGGCGAGTTCCACCGCGACCGATGCGCCTGTGATGGCGGCTGTGCGCGTGCCGCCATCCGCTTGCAGAACATCGCAGTCCACCCAGAGCGTGCGCTGGCCGAGTTTTTCGAGATCGACGACGGCGCGGAGGGACCGGCCGATGAGGCGTTGAATCTCGGTGCTGCGTCCATCGGTGCGTCCGCGTGCCGAGTCGCGTTGTTTGCGGGTGAGGGTGGAGTAGGGGAGCATGGAGTATTCGGCCGTGATCCAGCCGCCGGTTTTGTTTTGTTCTTTCATCCAACGCGGCACGGTTTCTTCGATGGTGGCGGCGCAGATGACCTTGGTGTTGCCGAAGGAGACGAGCACGGATCCTTGGGCGTGCGGGGCGATGCCTTTTTCGAGGGTGACGGGTCGGATTTCTTGGGCTTGGCGGTTGTCGTGACGGCTCATAAAAAGCGAGGAGTCTGATGGTAGGGAGCGGGGTCGGGCAAGGAACAAAAAAACGACCTCTTGACGCCACGGAATGGGTTGCATACCCTACGCGTCCATTTTTTTAGAAAGTAGGTGAATTTATGCCGGAAATAATCGTTCGAAAAGGCGAGCCCATCGATAGAGCCCTGAAGCGTTTGAAAGGGAAGATCGATGCGGAGGGTTTGATGGATGAAGTGCGTCGACTGCGCGCTTTTGAAACACCCGTTCAGCGCACGCGTCGCAAGGCGAAAAACAACGCCAAGCGCGCCAAGTTGAAGATCCGATTTAATTTCAACCCCGTGTCCTAACCATTGGACAGTGGTAAAATTGTTATCGCCGGCTGCGGTTTCCTGGGGGAAGCCGCAGCCGGTTTCTTTTTAGAGGCGGGGTGGCGCGTGCTGGGGCTTTGTGCCACGGAGGAATCCGCTGCCAGACTCGCTGATCGGCCGTTTTCCGTCGCTGTCGTGGATATTTCGAAACCTATCTGCGTTCCCGCTGGATGGGATAGCCCAGATGTGGTGGTGCATTGCGCCAGTTCTGGGCGCGGCGGGGCGGATGCCTACCGTGCAGTGTATCGGGATGGCTTGGAGCATCTCCGTGATGCCTTTTCTCCGGGGCGTTTGATTTTTACCGGTAGCACATCGGTTTACTCGCAGGTGGATGGAGGGTGGGTCACCGAGGATTCTCCAGCGGAGCCGGATCGCGAGACGGGCCGGGTTTTGCTCGAAGCGGAAAAGGTCGCGCTTGAAGCGGGCGGAGTCGTGGCGAGGTTGGCGGGAATCTACGGACCTGGCCGCTCGGTGTTGTTAAAAAAATTTCTGGAGGGCTCGGCTGTTCTTGAGGCCGGAGGTAACAGGTGGATCAACCAAATCCACCGCGATGACGGCGCGCTGGCGCTGCTCCGGTTGGCACAGCACGAAGAGGCGGCGGGCATTTACAATGTGTGCGACGACACGCCGACGACACAGCGGGAGATTTATGGATGGATCGCTGATCATTTGAATCGCCCCCTGCCGCCCGAGGGACCGGCGGACCTGAATCGCAAACGCGGGTGGACGAGCAAAAGGATCAGCAATGCCCGGCTGAGGTCGCTCGGTTGGAGTCCCCGCTATCCCGGCTATCGGGACGCGCTGGGGGAATTGGTCGCCGCCTAAGCGGAGTGATTTCAGTTTTCGGGCAGGGCCTGAACTTGGACGACAGGCAGGGGAAAGCGGAGGCGGAGTTCGCCATCGATTTTGACTTCCACTGTATAGACGCCGGGTGAGGGAATTTGGAGTCCACCGAAGACATGGACATTCGTGGCGTGGGCATCGAGTGCGGGGAGTTGGAATTCGACCTCGCTCTCGGCGATGGGTGTTTCCTCTTCCGGCGTGAGGATTGCCGATTGCTGGGTGAATTGGCCGATGCCGCCGCACCAGCGAGTCCAAAGGCAGAGCTTGAAAAAACCGAGAGGCAGCACCGGGGCGGGAATCATGCCAATGATTCCGATCAGCGTTTGCTGGCCGCTTGCCTCTTGGCGCACATCCTCGCAGAGCACGCAGGCCTGCAGATCGGGTAAAATGACTTCGGACATAGTGCCAATAGACTCCTCACACGCTCCTGATGCACGAAGGAAATGAGGAGAGTGCGGCTTTGATCCGGTAAAATCTGTCCAAAATTCGATTCAAGGCTCAG
>JBIKUM010000350.1:0-2838 GCA_044347585.1 Terrimicrobiaceae bacterium | reverse complement strand
GAGCGATGTCGTGCCCAACGGGAGCCGTCACCTGCACCTCATCGAGAGCGGAGTTTCCGTGGAGGATTCCTCCGGAAATTGGCATATCGAAAGCGCCGATGCCGGACTCGTCGCTCCCGGAAAACCTTCTTTGCTGGACTTCCACAACAACCAACCAGAGCCCTCGAAATACGGCGTCCACTTCAATCTCCTGAACAACACCTGGGGCACAAATTTCCCGATGTGGTATGAGGACGACGCCCGCTTCCGGTTTCGGGTGGCTTGGGACGAATAGACAGAATTTACGGAATTACAGAATTTTTGTTTTGGGCGCGCAGCGGTGTCGGCCCAGAGGCTCTCACAGAGGCGCAGAGACACGGAGGAGGGGGCAAAGCGTGGTTCGGGGCAGCGTGCATATGGGAGGGCCCATCGTCCTCGCATGGCCCATTTTTCAGCCGCGAAGCGGCGTCTCTGCTGGAGATGCAATGGCGGCATTGCCGCGCAAATGGGTCAGCGGCGGCGCGCCGACCCTACCTTGGCAAACGAGCGCGCTACAGCGCGAGGCGGGGTTTGGTTATCGTTGAGGTGGCGGCGCGAGTGTCTTTCACGGTCGAGACGACCGTGCTCCTCTCTTTTGCGCTGCCGCGCGGGGATTGTAGCGGCGTCTCTATTGAGCGCCGAGAGTGTGCATCGTCGTCGCATGGCCCATTTTTGCGGCGAAGCCGCCTTTGTATCCAGCAGACGGCGGCTGCGCCGCCTGGGTCTTGGGTCATGCGGGACGATGACCCTCCAAGGGTTTAAAACTTAAATCTCCCTGCTCGTCGCCTTATTTTGCTTTGAGGCGCGGTTTGGTGGCCGCTTTGCGGTCGATGGTGGTTTTGCCTTCAAGGATGTTTCCGGAAAAGGTGATGACTTTTTTTCCGAGGGAGACGCCGTTGTGGCTGGCGATTTCCTCCATGGCGGCGCTGATCATTTCGCCGTAGGGAACCTTAACCGCGCTGAGATACGGCGGGTGGTAGGTGAACATTTGGAGTCCATCGTAGGACATGACGCTGACATCCTCCGGCACATTGACTCCGTGTTTGCGCAGTTCCTCGATGAGACCGACGGCGCGGAGGTCGGAGTCCACCATGACAGCATCCGGGAGTTTATCGAGTTTGAGAAGTTGGTTGGCTGCTTCGACGCCACCTTGTCGCTCGGGGACGACACGAATGACTCCACCAGAAGACTCCGAAAGCCCGGCATCACTCAAGGCGAAACGATAACCGCCCAAGGCGATGTCGCCCCACCATTGAGAGGATCCGACAAATGCGATGTGCTTGTTTCCCAATTCCACGAGACGTGCCGTGCCGATGCGGAAGCCTTCGAAGCGGTCGTTGTCGAGCAACAGGCAGAGGAGATCCTTTTGCATTTTACCGATTTTTACGACCGGCGCCACGCGACTGCGCGCCACGGCCTGCATGACTGAAAAGGACACCTCATTGGAGTAGTGGAAAAACACCGCCTCGTAGCCCTTGAGTTCCTTCACAAACTCGGAAATATTCGTTTCCTCCCCGGCAAATTTGAGGCTGAACGAATAGCGGTTGTCCAACGCCTTCATGAAGTCAAAAATGAGATCCTGCAAGTAGGGCCAGTATTCTGGATTCAGATCAGGCCGGTCGAGTCCCGAGCGGTGCAGGACAAGGCACACCTTCCTACCGGCCTCCGCCTTGGTGGTTTTGCGCTCGGCCACAAAGGTGCCAACGCCCTTGCGACGCGTCACCACCCCTTCGCGGGAGAGCTCCGTGAGCGCCTTGTGAATGGTTACCGGCGTCGTGGAAAAACGCGCCGCCAATTCATTCTGCGAAATAATTTTATCCCCAGCCAACAACGCCTCGTCGGCAATCATGCGGACAACTTGTTCTTTGATTCTCTGGCGAACCGAGGGACGGGAAATTTTTTTGGACATGCGTTGCGCAGTATACCTAAAAACATGAGGGTGTATACTGCAAAGTTTGAGAGCGCATCCTGTAGCGGCGTCTCGTAATCCCAGGTAGGGATGTCGCGCCGTCGACGTCCCAAACTTCAGCTGCGAAGCAGCGTCTCTGCTGGAGATACAATGGCGGCATTGCCGCGCAAGTCGGACCCCGGCGGCGCGGCGTCCCTACCCTGCAAACGAGCGCGCTGGCGCGCGGATCGTGAATATGGGAGGGTCCATCGTCCTCGCATGGCCCATTTTTCAGCCGCCCTCCGGGTCGGAGAGCAGCGGCGTCTCGTAATCCCGGGTAGGGATGGCTCGCCGAGCCGTCCGAATTTTGCGGCGAAGCCGCCTTCGTATCCGGAAAACGGCGGCTGCGCCGCCTGAGGCTTGGGTCCGCTCGGCGAGCCGCCCCTACCCTGGGTGAACGAGCGCGCTGCCGCGCGAGTGTCTTGCACGGTCGACGCCCCGGCGCTCATAGAGACGCCGCTACAGGGGACATCGCCTGCCCTCTTTCGCGCTTACGGTCTGTAGACTTGGGTTTTTCCGGTGACGCCATTCACGGTGATGATGAACCAGTTGTTGGTGGTTTGTGTATGTTTGAGGCGTAGGGAGTTCGTTCCGGAGGGCGAAAGCAGGGTTGTGCCGTCGGGGCGGAAGGTGATGGAGATCACATCTGTCACGCTGGAGGTGCTGTTGGAGAAATTATTTGTGCATGGGATTTTGAGGGCATCCGAAAAGAGTGTGGAATTTGCGATGCTTGAATCCGGGCGGATGTTTTCCGGCAGGGTTTGGATGCGGGAGGCGGGTTGCCAGGTGCCGCCTTTGAATTCCATGATGCGGTAGAGTCCGTTTGTTCCGGCGTCCATTTCCCAGACGACACGGCGGCCGCGCGACATGGC
>JBIKUM010000515.1:0-2845 GCA_044347585.1 Terrimicrobiaceae bacterium | reverse complement strand
CCCTTGCGCAACTGTGTGATCCATCCTTCGATCATAGACTACTCCGTTTGACGTAGTACGTAATACACCCTAGCGGGGGGTTTCGTCAATGGGAAAATGACGTGGGGGCGCATGGCAGTTCTGATGAGGTCTTTGATTCGTAATCATAATCGTAATCGTAATCTTGCTTTGACCATGCCTATGATCGTACACTGTCACCCATGAATACATCCCCTGATCGTGTGCATGAGCAGCAGGTACACGCATCTTATTTTCAGGCACTATTTCAGTTTTGGCTCTGTTTTCTTACTCCTCAAAGCGGTGTCGCGCGGAATACCGCTTGCCACCGCACTCCAAAATGGCTGGCGCAGCGTCCCGAAGCCCTCCGTCCCGGCGGCAGCGTCTTGGAGTGCGGTGGCAAGCGGTATTCCGCGCGACACCGCTTTTCCCGGCTTCGCCACGAATGCAGACCCCTCGCAACGGCGTCGAGAGCCAGAATAGGCAAAAGTTCTTGAATATTTGATGCGTTTGCCCCGGCATGATCAGGGAGCCGTCTACGAGTCGGATCGGCGAGGGTTGGGGGATTAAGATTACGATTACGATTAAGGAGTAACACTCATCAGAACTGCCATGCGCCATGCGCCCAGAGTAGTTCCTGGCCTAAGATGACGGTTGCCTAGCGTCTTCGTCCGGGTGTAGACTGTGCGGAATCACAGCCATCAGCGCAGGCGGCACAGGCTTGCAGAAAGAGGCGAGAATACTATGACACGAGATGTCGGCACCAGGCGCGCCATTAGGGTGGGCGTGTTGCTGCTGGTCTTGTTTGCGGCAAGTCGCGCCTGCGCGGACGACGTTTTTCTCTCCACCGGCCCCGCACGCAGCGGAACGATCCTCCAACTGACCACGAATTCCCTTCTGCTGCTGCAGCCAGACGGCAAGCCCGGGAGCATCGCGCGGAGCGAGGTCACCAACTTCACGCTGGACTTTCCGGCAGGCGGCCGCTGCGCGCGCCTGACGTCCCGTGGTGGCACGAACAGCCTGCTGGTGCTGTCGTCCTTTGACTGCGGTCGTTTTTCAGGCACGAATCTGGCGGGGGTGCCCGCCGCACTTCCGCTCGCGGATATCCGGGAGGCGGTGTTCTATCCGGTGGCGAAACCCAGGCACATTCTGGACCTGCCCTACGTGAGGCAGAAGCCGGATTACTGCGGTGAAGCCTGCATTGAAATGCTATCGACTTTTCTGGGCCGGCCGGTGTCTCAGGACCGGGTCAACGAATTGGCCGGACTAGGCGGCAAGCGGGGCTGCTACGGCAATGAGCTGGCCGCCGTCATCAACAAATTGGGTCTGAAGATCGCGTCCGACGAGAGCTGGCCCGGAAGCACCGATGCCGATTTTCTCGTTGAGCGCATGCGCCTGCTGGCCTGTCTGCAGCGGCATCACCCCGTTCTGCTCGGCTTGTGGGGACGGTATGAGGCCAAGCAGGCCGGCATTTCGTTCGATCACATCGTGATGCTGATCGGTTATGATCTGCAAACCGAGCGGTTCATTATTCACGACCCGGGCCGTCAGCCCAACTGGGCCGTCACATTCTCCGACTTCATCAAGCACCGGCAGAACAGCAGCGGAACACTGTGTCAGATCGAGTTTGCCCTGTTCCGGGACTGGAAGACTCTGGATGGAAAGGTCATTTCCTCCGAATTACTGGAACTGAACGATCGTACCATCCAACTGAAACCTGCGGAGTCCGGCAGCATCACCCTCGACATTGACAAACTGGACCCGTCCGGCAGGGCCTTTGTTGAGAAGGTGAAGACAGGACAGACGTCGCCTCTGCGCGGGGCCTCGTACCTGCCGCCGAACCACCCCGACGCTCTTTATGCAAGCGCCTGTGAATGCGCCCTGAAGGGCGACAAGGAGGGTGCGCTCCAATTTCTGACCCGTGCGGTGGATGCCGGTTTCATCAACTTCGTTCATATTCAGAACGACGCGGACCTGACGGCCATCCGCGAGGAGGCCGGATTTAAGGCGCTGCTGGCGAACAAAGACAAGCTACTGGCTGTTTTTATGCAGAAGATGTCTGCTTCAATCCTGAAACGGCTGGGGAATGGCTACTCGATCGGGTCGGGAACAAACAGTCCCTACATCATGATCAGCAACGCAGACCCGCAAAAGCAGAAGACGGTGGAAGACGTCTTGCGCGTGGTCGCTGACCTGCTGGGAAAAACGCTGTTCACGAACAAGCCCACGGCCGCCTTTATCGTCGTCATTCCCAACACCATGCAGGACTTCACGCAGAAGATGGGCGGGAAAAGCACCTCGGCCGGTTTTTACAACCACGCGAATCGCACCCTGACCATCAATCTCTCGACCGGCACGGGAACGCTCGTGCACGAGTTCACGCATGCCCTGCATTTTTCGGACATGGAAGCGCGGGGCCAGATGCATCCGACGTGGGTGCGCGAAGGACTGGGGTCTCTCTACGAGGAGTCGGACCCCAAGGAAGACCGGCTGGACGGCCTGGTGAACTGGCGTTTGCCGCTCCTGAAGCAAGCCCTGCAGAGCGGGCAGGCATTTGCGGTGCGCGAGTTCCTGAAGAAAAGTCCTGATTATTTCGCGGCGAATGCCATCCTCTCCTATGCCATGTCCCGCTACCTCTTCTATTTCCTGCAAAGCAAGCAGCTTCTTTTCCCCTGGTATGCCCGCTATTGCGAAGACTATGCGGCTGATCCCACGGGCATTCTCACACTGGAAAAGGTGTATGGAAAACCGCTCGCAGAATTTGAAAAGGACTGGATTGCGTTTGTGCAGACGCTGAAGTGACGAATAGAAGGCCCGTCCCTTGCGACTGTCACACTTCGTCCCACCC
>JBIKUM010000484.1:0-2847 GCA_044347585.1 Terrimicrobiaceae bacterium | reverse complement strand
CCTTCTTCGGGTTTATGCCGGCGCTTCAGTACGACAGCTGGCTGACCATCGGTGCCTCCCAATCGGTTACGGGCTACACGCTTTCGGAGACAAACGTTGTGACTCCGTGGACGCAGTTCAACGCCGGCCAGAACGTTTTGGTGAACCATCCTACGGGTTGGGCGCTGTACGGTTTGAACCCCTGCCCGACGGGCGTGGGCTGCGACTACACGCATCCGGGCTACGCTGGGGATGACTTGAAGATTTTGGTGGGTCAGATTACGACCTCAGGCACGATCACCGGGAATATATATGTACAGGTTTTCCAGAATGGTCTCGCCTCGTCGGAGTTCCGGGGTCTGATGCCGATTTTGACGGAGGCACCCCCGGTCTCGGTTCCGGGTTGTATGAACCCGGTGGCCTGCAACTACAATGCTTCGGCCACTACGGACAACGGCTCGTGTGTGGTGCCGACGGGCTGTGACTTCTGCTCGGGCGGTGCGGTGGTAGACGGCGACACGGACAACGATGGGGTTTGCAACTCGGCGGAGGTAGTGGGCTGCCAAACGCCTACGGCCTGCAATTACAACGCCTCGGCGACGGACGCTGGGGCGTGTGTGTTTGCGACGGGCTGCGATTTCTGCTCGGGCGGCGCGGTGGTCGACGGCGACACGGACAACGACGGCGTATGCAATGCTGCGGAAGTGGTGGGTTGCCAAACGCCTACGGCGTGCAACTACAACCCGGCCGCAACGGATCCGGGCACCTGCTTGGTGGCGACGGGCTGCGACTTCTGTTCGGGCGGCGCGGTCGCTGACGGCGACGCGGACAACGACGGGGTGTGCAATGCGAACGAGGTGGTGGGCTGCCAAACGCCTACGGCCTGCAACTACAACCCGGCCGCAACGGATCCGGGCACCTGCTTGGTGGCGACGGGCTGCGACTTCTGTTCGGGCGGCGCGGTCGCTGACGGCGACGCGGACAACGACGGGGTGTGCAATGCGAACGAGGTGGTGGGTTGCCAAACGCCTACGGCGTGCAACTACAACCCGGCCGCCACGGACCCGGGCACCTGCGTGGTGGCGACGGGCTGTGACTTCTGCTCGGGCGGTGCGGTGGTCGATGGCGACACGGACAACGACGGGGTGTGCAACTCGTCGGAGGTGGCGGGATGTACGGCGTCGAACGCGTGCAACTACAACGCATCGGCCACGGACGACAACGGCACGTGCGACTACTGCTCGTGCGCGGGCGGCGGCGGTTCCTCAACCACCACTCCGGGGTACTGGCTGGGCATCGAGCCTTTCATGGTACATACGGCACCGTATGTGGGTCCGTTTGGAACGACGAATTTGGTGGGCCAAACGACTTATCGGATCTTCCTTCACACCAACGGAGCGACGGATTTCCTGTCGTCGATTTCAGGTGAGGCGGCAAATCCGCTGACGCTGAATTCGACGTCGACTCCTGCGTGGCACAACGATTTGGCGTTCGGCGCGAATTTCGGATCGCTGATTAACGGGGCCTTCTTCGGGTTTATGCCTGCGCTGCAATACGACAGCTGGCTGACCATCGGCGCCTCCCAATCGGTTACGGGCTACACGCTTTCGGAGACGAATGTGGTAACTCCTTGGACGCAGTTCAATGCGGGTCAGAATGTCTTGATCAACCACCCGACGGGTTGGGCGCTGTACGGTTTGAACCCCTGCCCGACGGGCGTGGGCTGCAATTACACACATCCGGGGTATGCGGGTGATGACCAAAAGATTCTTGTTGGCCAAATCACGACGTCAGGCACCATTACGGGCAACATGTACATCCAGGTCTTTCAAAATGGATTGGCCTCGAGTGAAATCAGGGGTTTGATGCCCATCCTGACGGAAGAACCTGTGGTGAACACGAACGCCTGCGGCTGCACGAACGCTGCTGCAGACAACTACGACCCGACGGCGGACTACGACGACGGTTCGTGTGTGGTGTCGGGCTGCACCGACGCAACGGCCTGCAACTACGATTTGGGCGCAAACTCGAACGACGGCTCGTGCTTGTACACGGATGCCATCGGGGTGTGCGGCGGAACCTGCGCGGCAGATGCTGACGGCGATGGCACTTGCGATAACGTGGACCCGTGCGTCGGCTCACTGGATGCCTGCGGCGTGTGCAACGGCCCAGGAGCGATTTACGCCTGCGGCTGCAGTGGCATCCCGGCTGGCGACTGCGATTGCAACGGCAATGAACTCGACGCCCTGGGGGTGTGCGGCGGCTCGTGCGCAGCAGACGCCGACGGCGACGGCACCTGCGACAACGTCGACCCGTGCGTGGGCTCACTCGATGCCTGCGGCGTGTGCAACGGCCCGGGCGCGATTTATGCCTGCGGCTGCAGTGGCATCCCGGCTGGTGATTGCGACTGCGCGGGCAACGCGCTCGACGCCCTCGGCGTGTGCGGCGGTGCATGCGCTGCGGACACGGACGGCGACGGTGTGTGCGATACGGACGAAGTTCCGGGCTGTACGGATGCCACGGCATGCAACTACAATGCTGCTGCGACGGACGACAACGGTTCCTGCACGGTAAATGACGAGTGCGGGGTGTGCGGTGGCACGGGCATCCCGGCCGGTGACTGCGACTGCGCCGGCAACGAACTCGACGCCCTCGGGGTGTGCGGCGGCGATTGCGCAGCTGACGTAGACGGCGACGGCACCTGCGACAACATCGACCCGTGCGTGGGCTCACTCGACGCATGCGGCGTGTGCAACGGCCCGGGCGCGATTTACGCCTGCGGCTGCACGGAGATTCCGGCTGGTGATTGCGACTGCGCCGGCAACGAAAACGACGACCTCGGGGTGTGCGGCGGCCCGAGCGCTCCAG
>JBIKUM010000349.1:0-2847 GCA_044347585.1 Terrimicrobiaceae bacterium | reverse complement strand
GATGACGACAATCACGGCCGGTTCTGTCCGATACCGCTTGCGACATTTCGTCAGGATTTCGATGCCATGGCGACCGAAGCGGTTAGGTTGGTGCGGGAACGGGCTCAAGACCCCTCGCGCGCGCCGCTGATGGTCAAGGTCGAGGGAAAAGTGATCGTCCGCGAGTCGGTGGGAGTGGTGAGGAAGTTTTAAGTTTTTAAGAATTAAGTTTTAAGAGGCGGAGCGGCGACCGCCCTGCGATGCGCACTGGCGCGCAAGCCCTTTTAGGTTAGACCCTTACATTGCTCTCGCCCTGCTCGCCGCGCCCTCTGGGCCATCTGCGATGTGCTTCCTCAGCCCCGCCAGGGGCCTCGGTTGGCTTGACCCAAGACTGAACGGCTCCGCCACCACATTGCCACGCTCCCAACACCCCGTGCGCTGCAGCGAGCTGGTTCGGTCGGCGCGCTCTCTGAGGCGTAGGCTAAGAAAAGCAGGCCGCTGCTGGCCCATTTGCGCGGCAAAGCCGCCATTCCATTTAAGCACAGACGCCGCTTCTCTCCGACCCGTAGGCTCTACGAGCCGGAGGGCGGCTGAAGTTTGGGTCAAGCCGGAGGTTGACCCTCCAAAATTACGATGCGCACGGCCCGTGCAAAAATGATTTTGCCGCACCACACCGAATCGAATTTTTAATTTTCGCAATTGCAATGCAACAATGCATGGCAGAGGATCGGCGCTCTTGAAACTTGCGACCCCATTATTTCAATCAGGCATATTTCTTATGAACAAAAACCTCCTCGTCACCTCACTCCTGGCCCTCGGGCTATCGGCTACAACCGCTCTGGCCAAGCCGCCGCGTTATCCGGTGCAACCTGTCGAAGCCGCTCCGGTCATCGATGGCAAGCTGGATGATGCCTGCTGGAGCTACCTGCCGTCGGCAGGGCCGTTTGTGGATAAGAATTCCAAGGTGGCCACGCAACAGACGGCGCTGCGTTTCGGCTACGACAATCAGAATCTCTACATCGCCGCGCGGCTCGAGGAGCCCGAGATGGACAAGGTGAAGGCCAATGTCACCGAACGCGACGGCGGCGTGTGGAAGGATGATGTGCTGGAAATTTTCCTCGGAACCAAAGGCAAGGTGAGTCCCTTCATGGTTTTTCGGATCAACTCGCTGGGAACTCTCGAGGAAACCTCGATGGATGCGGACGCCAAGGGATTCAATATGCCATGGGAAGGCAAGGCGACGCGGGAGAAGGATGCCTGGATCGTGGAGATCGCGATTCCGTTTTCCTCCCTCAACTCCGAAGCACCGGCGGCGGGAGCCGTCTGGCGGGGAAATGTGGGACGCAACCGCACCCATGCGAAGAAGATTTCGAGTTGGTCCCGCACGCCCAGCCAGTTTGCGGATACGGATTCGTTTGGTGAACTTTTCTTCACCGACCGCGTTATTTTCAACGATATCAAAATCTCCACGGAAGAGCTCGAGGGCGGCGTGAACATGCGCGTGGAGGCCAGCGGCCCGGAGGCCAAATACCGGACACGGCTTTTTGCCACGCTGGATGGCAAGGCCATGCCGGCACAGAAGGAATTGTATAGCGCCGTCGGGGTCGTCCCGGACCAAATGAAAGGCCCCAACCACAAGTTTGTGCGGCCTGAGGCGAAGTTGATCATCTTGCAGCCCGAGTTGCTCGAGTTTGACAAGCCGGGGACGATTTTCTTCCGGGGCGAGGCCATCCTTGCCAAGGAGACGGATCCCGCCGTGGCCAAACTCGCCGAACTCACCACGATGCTGAAGGATTTCCCCGCATCTCAAGCTCCCGCCGCGTTCCACGACTTGGCACCGACTTGGGAATCACGCCTGGCGGAGCAGAAGCAGAAGCCGGAGATCGAAAAAATCGCCACCCTGCTGCAAGAGGTGAAATGCGCCAAATGGATGGGCCAACTTCCGGCGGACTCGCTGCAGCAACCGGTGAGCAGCCTGCCGTTCCTGCAACGCCTGACGAAATGGTTTTCGGGCGAGAAGCATGGCGGCATGAAATCCGTGCTCACCTTCCCGGTCACATCGTTCATCAATGTGGATTACAAATTCCTGCCGGACCCCTCCGCCATTGGCGCTCCAGTGAAAATCCAAGCCATGCGGGATGAATACGAGTCCGGTTGCCTGAATGTTTTCGCGTTGGATGGCAATTGCACCGTCCTCCCCACGGTGGGCGATCTCAAGGGCCCGGGCGGCGCCACTTTGCCCGCATCGGCCTTTGATGTGCGCGTTCTCAAGGGATGGTATCAGGCTGGCAAGGGCGGCTTCCAAGACCCCAGCGGCATAGGCGTTTGGGCCAACGAACTCCTGCTCAAGGACGACTCGATGATCAGCACCGACCATGCGGCGGGGCGCAACACCATCCACCGCATCAATGACACCGCCGACCTCCAACCGGTGAAGATCGAACAATTTGAGTCCCGCCAATTTTGGCTCACGGTGAAGGTGCCGAAGGACCAAGCCCCGGGCCTCTACGAGGGAACGGTGCGCATCGCCTCCAACGGTGCGGAGGTCGCCACGGTTCCGCTGCAAGTGCAGGTGCTCCCGTTGACGATGGAGAGGGGCAAGTTCACCTTCACCTTTTACTACTACGGCCTGCTCGGAAAAGGCATGGTGGGCGGGGTCACTAAAGACCCAGCTGTCATCGAGAAGACGGACCGAAGGTATGAAGCCGATCTGAAGTTGATGTCGGAATACGGCTTGACCAGCGTGTTTGTCCAAGACGGCGCCGAGCACACGCAATCCGCCGACGGGATGGTTACGGAATATGACTTCTCGAACATCCGAAAGGCCTTGGAGCTTCGGAAAAAATATGGCCTCACCGGACGCACGGT
>JBIKUM010000461.1:0-2855 GCA_044347585.1 Terrimicrobiaceae bacterium | reverse complement strand
ATGCCTACCCAACTCACACAAGTGCCAAGCACGAAAGAGGGCTTGATTCTGCATGGAAGCGTGCAGCAAGGCGATGCTGACTTTGTTCGTATTGACATACCCTCGAAGCACTTGCTCGCCTCGATCAAGCTTGTCCACTATCGTTCTGAAGATAAGATCGCATTTTTTGCTCTCCAACGCGGACTCGCTTTTGACGCAGGCGTAGACACCACGAAAATGCTTGCCTTCGGACACTTTGGTCCCGAGAGATTCGGTCAAAATCTCCTTGAAGGCTTGCCCGCTAATCAGCGTTTGTCGGGGTCGCTGGTCTTATGGATGCAGCAGACCGGCAGCCAAAAAACCGATTACGCCTTCGAGGTTCGATTCGAACCAGCACCTTGAGCTCGAAGATCGATAGCGGCACCCTCTCAATTCGTTGGACTACCCGTGTCGGTGCTGGTATCGAGCGTTGGCAGATCTTTTTTGCGCCAGGGCGACTCGACTTTGGAAAATGCTTGTAGGACTTTCACGCAACGATCCGCAGCGTAATCCGATTGAGCAGCCAGCCAACCCACGGCAAACCAGGCTTGTGGATGCATAGCGCTATGAGATTTGTAGAGTGCATGGGCGACATGCAAGTCGTTGTACTCACCTAAGGCATCCTGAGCTTCTGACATGACCTGAAGAAAGTGCTCGAGACGTTTTTCTTGCAGCATGCTGCAAACAAACTCAACCCCATATCGCAGTCGCTTCATCCGCTTGCGTAGATCATGGCGCTCGTCGACAGTTAATTGGCTAAAATTCGCGCTCATTTTTTTGCATTTGCGATACCAGCGATGTAAAACTTGCAATAGCACGCCTTGTGCTGGCATCAGTCCAAGTTCCGAGCCGCCGTTGGAGCGATCGAGATCAAGTTTCATATCGTGCTCTAACCACTCAAGAAACCATAACTGACATTGCCGATCCCGGATCAAATCTCTTGGTGATTTCAAGCCCGTTGGGGAGGGCAGTTCGATAAGTGGGGCATCGATGTCGCGCAGGCGGGGCCAAAGGCTCTCGGCGAGTACATCACGGTCTCTGCTTGCGCCAAGTTCTGTGGCCAGCGATCGAGCCTGTGCATCCCAATGTGCTATGGCATCGACCCGTTGGCCAAAAAGTTTCATCGCGGTGCGCAGGCGTCGCAAGCCAACGCGAATCTGGTGCACGTGCTCAGGACCATGGCCTTCTTCTGCAGCGATCTGCGAAGCATTTTGCATCACCTGCCTGCGGCAATCCGAAAAGACCGCCAACAGGGCATCATCCACATTGGCGCTCGGCTCAAGTCGAATCGCCCCCGATTTTGCTGGCGATGCAAAGGCTCGGTTCTCAAAAACCATATGGCCTCGCTGCGCTTTACTTCGAAGATCAATCCAAAGTTGATAGCGTTTGATGTAACCTGCTGCAGCTTCAAGTACGGCGAGCGGCGAGCCTTTGATCGATTCGATTTCAAGCTCGCGTAACGCAAGCTGTCGATCCTCGCTTTGGATCATGCCTTCGTCGAAACAAAGCTCGACAAAGCCGCGCCTTGTGCGCTGAATCTGGCTCTGTCTTCGAACATCGGTGGCAAAACGGCGCTGCAAGCTCTCGCCTTGAGCTCTTTGTAACAGGACTTGTAGCCTACGACCTGCCGGACTTCGAAGATGGCGGCTGACGTCGAGTTCTGGCTCTGGTGCGCTGCGATCGGGCAAGCGTATGTTGTCTTCTTCCCGACTAATGCTGTCTTGTCCCTTCCCAGCTTTGAGGGTTTGAACCCAGTTGCGTCCTTCACGTCGAAGCCGTAGTGCCATATCTTCGCTGGCCAGCAGACGAGAGGCAGTATCAAAATACACCGCCTGAAGGCGTTGTCGACGCAAATTATCGGGCGAGCGGGCCTTAATTTCCTGGGCTAATGCGGTCCGCGCAGATGCGGGAACCTGCAATTTAATCTCGATTTCAGTCATCGGGAGGCTCCAGCCCCGTGGTTGGGGCAAGTCGTCAAGCCTCTACCCTATACCAAATCGGGACCGATCGCAGCTTTCACTTGCCAAAACGGCTCGGCGTCTTTACGCTGCAGCCACCACAAAGCGCCCTTTTTAATGCTCCAGCATGTCTCTTTGCCGCTCACCAAATGCGAAAGCAATTGTCCGAGCAAGGGTTGATGCCCCACAACCACGAGATGCCCTGACTTGCGCATATGGGCCTCATCAATCTTGATGGCTTGCAAGGCCTCTTCAAGCGAGGCACCCGGCAATAAGCGTGGCTCTGGGCGCACTTTTGAGGACAGGGTTACCGCGGTTTGCAAGGCCCTTTGGGCAGGACTGCTGACCACTGCGAAGCTCTCCGGAAGTCTTGCCTCTAGCCAGCGACTCATTCGGCTAGCCTGCTTTTTTCCTCGCTCCGACAAACTTCGCTCAAGGTCATCTTCAAGATCTTGGAGACTGTCGCCGGCATCAGCGTGTCTCCACATGATGAGGTTCATCGTGAAGCCCTGAGATCGAGCGCAAACTGCTCACTCGGCACAGCCTGGCCAAGCTTGGTTTTGGGCCAATCGATAATTTCAAGTCGCCCATCCGGGTGTTCAACAAGGGCTGTCATGCTCTCAACCCAATCACCATCGTTACAGTAAAGGGTGTCATCAATCATACGGATCTCTGCACGGTGAATATGGCCGCAAACCACACCGTCAAAGCCGCGTTTTCTCGCTGCGTGCGCAAGCGCTTCTTCAAAAGCCGTCACAAAACTCACAGCACGTTTGACTTGGTCCTTGAGCCATTGGCTTAGAGACCAGTAGGGCAATCCGAGCCGCGCGCGGGCAAAATTAAAGGCGCGATTAACTCGAAGTGCCCATTCGTAGGCGT
>JBIKUM010000541.1:0-2861 GCA_044347585.1 Terrimicrobiaceae bacterium | reverse complement strand
ATCGCTGGATCGCGAAGCGCTCGAGGCCCTTCCCGGCCTGCGCTTTATCGCCCGCAGCGGGTCGGGCCTCGAGAACATCGATGTTGCAGCCGCTGCTGAACGGGGCGTGCAGGTCTTCAACTCGCCCGAAGGAAACCGCGATGCCGTCGCCGAGCATGCCATGGCTTTTGTGCTCTCCATGCTCACGCGCCTGCCTGCAGCGGACCGGAGCGTGCGGGATGGGCGCTGGGAGCGAGAGGCCCACCGCGGGCGCGAGCTCGGCAGCCGCACCGTGGCGGTATTCGGGTTCGGACACACCGGCGAGGCCTTCGCGCGCCGTCTGCGGTGTTTCGGATGCCAAATCCTCGCCGTGGACCCTTACCGTCCCGACGCCGCAGAAGCCGCAGAAGCCACCGGAGCTCGGTTGGTGGATGCTACTACCGCGCTTCACGCTGCAGACATCATCAGCCTCCACCTCCCGCTAACTCCAGAAACCCGTGGACTCGTGGATGCGGCCTGGCTCGACCAAGTCCGACCTGGCACCCTGCTCATCAACACCTCACGGGGACCCATCGTCTCCACCGCCGCCCTGCTCGACGCCCTGGATACGGGCAAGCTTTCCGGGGCCGCACTCGATGTGTTAGAATTTGAAGAGACCAGCCTTGAAGCGATTCGGGGCGGCTCCACAACCTTCGAACGGTTGCTTCGCCACCCCGATGTACTCCTCAGTCCACACGTCGCCGGTTGGACTGTTGAAAGCTATATCCGCCTCAGCTCGGTGCTGGCAGACAAAATTCTCGCTGCGTTTCCGCAGTAGCGATTTACTCCGCGCCCGTGCGCTTCCGGCCTGCCGTGGAGTAGAGCACCTTCAATGCAGAGGCATAGCGCAATTCCTGCTTGACCTCCGTGACGATGCCCATCTTCGTGTCTTTATCCACCTTCAGCGACACCCACATCTTCGATTGCTCTGCTTCTGGAAGCGTAAGACGCTCTTTCGCAATCCAATCTTGAATCTGAGCAGGGGTGCTGAATGCGTCGTTCAACTGCATGACCGGCTCTGTACCGTAGCGGCTGTCCATCGGCACCCCGATGTTCACGTAGCGAATCAGGTGCTTCTTCTCGATGCGGTACAGCTCTGAGGCCTCCGGCCGCTCGATTTTCACCTTCTCATCGTCGGAACGAATGACCGTCGCAACCATAAAGAAGAACAGCAGAATAAACACGATATCCGGCAACGACGCAGTCGAAATGCCCGGAGTAGCCCGCTTGGCGTCTTTCTTGAACTTGCTCATGGTCAGTATCCCGTGGCTTGTCGTGGTTCTGCCTCAGAAATCCGCTGTGGATACAGGGTCCGCACGGCAACGATTTTCTTCAAGAGCTCTTCGTCGTCCGGGTTCCGGTCATACCGGTCCTCGAGTGCTGCGAACGTCTCTCCGAACTTCGCCAGCGCCACTTCATCCCGTAACTCGTTCACAGCCGTCTGCAACTCGTTTTGCACCTGGATGTAGGTGTCATACGTCGTGTTGTTGTCGTTCTGCATGGAGATGAGCGCGGAACTGGGAAGCTCCTTGTAATCCCCGCCTAACAACTCGATGGTCGTCAGTTTTTCCCTCCACAACTCCAAGGCACCTTCGTACGGCTTCGCTTTGTCTGAACCCGCACCGCCTGCAGCCTGAACTGCCGCTTCGTATTCCCGAACCTTTGCCTTTACTTCCGCCTCGCGGACCCAGACACGCTCAGGAAAAGCCGCATTCATCGCGCCGCTCGCAGACCGAACCTGCACAACTTCGCGCTCTGGTCCCACCGTGACTCCTCCCACGGGGTGGGACATAATCCCATCTCCCGTAGCAATCAGGAAGCTCTTCGCCTTGTTCTTCAGCTGCTCCAAATCAAGCGGCTCACCTTCGACGAGAAGCTGATTCAAGAAGTTCACCTTCACATTGAATACGTTCTGCTCCCTGGCTTGAGGAACATCCGCGTTCGGTGGAACTGGAGGCGGCAGTTGCCGCTTGATGCCCTGGTCCGAATCGATGGTGGTCGTGACGAGCCAGAAAATCAGCAGCAAGAAGGCGATGTCCGCCATCGAACCCGCATTGATTTCTTCAAGGGATCTGCGGGCCATAGCTTATTTGAATGCGCGGGTCAACTCCGCTGCGACAATGGCCACAATGGAGGCTGCACCGAGGATGTAGCTCAGAATCAGACCCATGTCAGAAAGCTTGCTTTCTGCAGCGGTCACGACAAGTCCACCTGCCTCATACGCCTTCAGCACCTCATCCGTGGCCATCGAGTAGCTGATTACGCCGATCACGGCAAAAGCGGCTAATCCGATTACCGTGGACATCCGTTGCTTCAGGTTCAATACGAATAGCCCTAAGCCGAAGAGGATAGCTCCTGCCGCGCAGGCAATCACGACTCCGTAGTTGATGTAGAGCAGCTGGTCAAGCAATGCACCATACCGCTCAGACGCTTCTGCCACCGATTCGTTCGCCACGCTGCGTCCTGCAATGAGGACACTCAGGACGATACCTGCCACAACAATGGCAGAGCGAACGACGGCGAGTGTAGTTTTAATCGCCTTGTCTTTCATGGCTTATTTGCCTTGCAGCTTGCGCTTGTACAGCATGTCCACGAAGTCCATCGAAGCCTCCTCCATGTCCAGCACGAGGCCATCAATCTTCGACAGGATGTAGTTGTAGAAAATCTGGAGAATCATAGCGACAATCAGACCACCGACCGTGGTGATCAGAGCCACCTTGATACCGCCTGCAACGATGGATGCATTGATGGTGTTTGCCTCCGCGATTTTATCGAAGGCCTGGATCATCCCGATGACCGTACCCATGAAGCCGAGCATCGGAGCGAGCGCGATGAACAGCGAA
>JBIKUM010000614.1:0-2867 GCA_044347585.1 Terrimicrobiaceae bacterium | reverse complement strand
GCGCTGTGGCATGGGGAGTACGAGGAGGCGGGGAGTGTGTTTCACGTTTGGGCGTACGGGGCGGTGCCCCGAGAGCAAAAGCGCTTCATCGCCGACCACCAGCGCTTCACGGCGACCATGATCGCCGCGTTCAACGGGCGCTTCCCGGAGCCGGCCTACCATTTTCTCTACCTCTTCCCGGAACTCGATGTGCGCCACGGCGTGGAACATGCGGATTCGACGGTCATCGTCCTCGGCCCGCCGGACCGCGTGGCGACGGAGGAGGGCTACGAAGAGCTGATTTCCATCGCCTGCCACGAGCTGTACCACACGTGGAATGTCAAGCGTTTGCGGCCAGCGGAGTGGCTCCCTTATGACTTCGAGCGGGCGGTTCCGAGCCGTCTCGGCTATGTCGCGGAGGGGGTAACGACGTACATGGGCGACCTGTTTCTGTTCGAGGCGGGCTGCATCGACCGGCAGGCCTGGGACCGCCGTTGGGCCGAGATGCTCCGGCGTCACCGCATGAATCCCGGGCGGCTGAACCTTTCCGTGGCGGATTCGGGCTTCGACACGTGGCTCGACGGCTACATTCCGGGTGTCCCGGGCCGCAAGTCCTCCATCTACATCGAAGGTGCAGTGCTCGCCATGCTGTGCGACGTGCGGATCATGCAGGTCTCCGCCGGCCGTGCGTCCCTCCAAACCGCCATCGCCCTCCTCCACGACCGGCTCGTCCCCGCTGGCCGCGGCCTTACCGAAGACCTCTACTGGGCCACCCTCGACGAGGTAGCCGGCCGCCCCGGCACTACCGCCGACCTGCGCCGCCGCTTCTGCGACGGCTGCGAGGACACGGCAGAAGAGGTGGCGGCGGCGATGGCGTGGATGGGGTAAGCGGGCGGCGCTGGGCGCCGCAGGTTGAGGTTGAGGTTGAGGTTGAGGTTGAGGTTGAGGTTGAGGTTGAGGTTGAGGTTGAGGTTGAGGTTGAGGTTGAGGTTGAGGTTGAGGTTGAGGTTGAGGTTGGCTGCGCTCGGTGGTTAACCGCGCTGGCGATTCGAGAAGGGCGGAGAGGAAGGATGCGGCGTGCATTCCGAGATAGGATTGTCCCGGGAAATCGCACGAGCAGGGTGGTATATCTACTCTATACCGAAGTTCTTTTGCGCCGTACGACGGATACGTTCGACAAATGCGCACTTTTGCCTCCGAAAGTATGTCAAGATAATGGCCCACGCATTTTCTCTTTGGTGGGCTAGATTTTTGTGGATCTGCCTTTTTGCAGCCGCTGGCACGCTCTTTACGGGTTCGATTTGGGCGCAAGCGCCCTCCAAATCCTACCGCGAATGCAACCACGATTCGCTGCTTACCATCCTGCGAGCCTACGAGGATTCCTTAGCGCTTGCGGCCTCCTCCCCGGTGGTGCGAAGGGACTATACCTTGCGCGTGACGGATGTGTCGGTGACTGGGAAGGAGTATCGGCTTTACCGGTGTGATGCTCTGCAAGATTCGCTCGTGGTCATCGCAGTCGCTGTAGATTTTGCGCGAGCAACCGCACCGGTGGTGGACACGGACAGTATTTCGGGGGTGAATGCAGCATCGGCGACGTTCTATGCGAAGGTGACGTCGGATGGGGGTGAGACCGTAACGGCGCAGTGGTTCCGATACGGGACGTCTGCCGCGAGTTTGGTCGATTCCGCGGCCGTGACTGGGACAGCGACCCCTTTCACCGCTTCGGTATCTACGCTGTCTACAGGGACGACATATTACGTGGCGGGCTTCGCGCGGAACGCAAAGGGCACTACCCCGGGCGACACGTTGAGCTTTACGACCTGGACGGCCCCCACGGTCGACACCGAGGCGGCTTCCTCGGTCATGGCGACGGCGGCCACGCTGAACGCGACGCACACGGACGGCGGCAGCGGTGTGATCGCGACAGGCTTCAAGTACGCTGCGAACTCAGCGCTGACTGGCGCGACGGATGTGGCGGGCAGCGGGACGACGAGTCCGTTCACGGGTGTTCTTACGGGTCTTTCTGCCAACACGCAGTACTGGGTGGTGGGTTACGCGACGAATGGCGTGGCTACGGCCTATGGAGATACGGTTTCATTTATCACAGCTGCGGCCGCACCTGCTTCATTTACGTGCGGTTCGTCGACCATAGTGTACGATGGCTACACCTATTCCACAGCGTTTATCGGGACGGAGTGCTGGTTCGCTGAAAACTTGCGAAATGACAACTACAACAATGGAACGGCGATTCCAGGCGGTTTGAATGACGCGGCATGGACGAGTACGACATCGGGGGCGCAGGCGGTGTATGGCGAGGGTGGGTCGACCGTGCATGCGGGTAGTGGCGATGAAGTCACCAATTTGGCTACCTACGGGCGTTTGTACAATTGGCATGCTGTGAATACCGGGATGTTGTGTCCCTCGGGCTGGCATGTTCCATCGGATGCGGAATGGACCACGCTTGCAACGGATTTAGGGTCGGGAGCGGGGGGAATGCTCAAAGCCACAGCCCCGACATGGGACGGTACGAACACCAGCGATTACACGGCTTTGCCTGGTGGTGGTCGAAACTACCGCTTAGGATACTTTGACCTCCAGGGCAGCCGAGGGTTCTGGTGGACATCCTCCGCCGATGGGGCAGACGCTTGGTACCGCTACCTGGACTCAGGTGTTTCGAATGTCCTTCGCAACAGCAACAGTACTCGCTTCGGCTTCTCTGTCCGTTGCGTGCAAGATTGAGAACGAGGTCGGGTACGGATGCGCCTCGGTAGGCCGAGGTGGAAGTGGTTATTTTTAAGGTACTATGTGAAGCAAAGTACCTTGTAAAGATGTAGATTTGGGCCATGGCAACCGAGAATGTGCGGGCCCAAATGCGGAAAGGGGTACTG
>JBIKUM010000472.1:0-2876 GCA_044347585.1 Terrimicrobiaceae bacterium | reverse complement strand
CCCGATGGACAGGCAAAGTGTTGTGGATGGTTTATCATGTTCCTATTCGGCTTTCTCAGGGCCGTACCTCGACAGAATCGGACAGTCCAAATCCGTCAACGGATTACTCAGTGCTGCGCAGCCGATAAAACGAATGCACCTTGCCAGCGCGGCGCACGCTCATCTGCTCTATGTCGTGGCCGCGCTTTCGGAGATCGGCAACGCGGGAGTGGACAGCGTAGCCGCCGCAGAACTCGACCAGATACGGCAGACTTAGCCACCCCGTGTCTTCAATCATCCCGCCGCAGCACGACTGCTGCACGCGCAGGGCGAGCAGGATCTTGTCAGCTTGGCTCAGGCCGGCCCCGGACTGTTCGTAGATGGTCTGGTTCATCGCTTGTCCTCCTTGGCGCGTGCGGCGCGGAAAGCCGCGAACCGCTTACGCACCGACTCATCCTGTTTAAGCTTCGCCGCGTCAGGCTTGCCGTTCCCTTTTCGTGTCGCCCAGCGCAAGGCCACGCTGACGTAGCGCCGCTCGTCCGGCCAGTCCGACTGCAAATCGCGCTGTCCTTCGATGTACGCAGCGCGCGCATCGCCGGAAAGCTTAAGGAGTGATTTCATGGCTTGCCCTCCCCCAGCGCAGTCTTGACCCGCGCGATGTAGCCCGCGCCCCCGGGCACATCGTACGGGCTGACGTGGTCCGTGATTGCCTCGCGTAGGAGTGAGCGCAGCGCGGCGTTCTCGCGTTCGAGCTGTTCAACCTCATTCCCAAGCTCTGAGATTCGGTCAGCCCCTTCCGCGATGGCGACATTGGCCGCGCCGTCTCCGCTCTGAATTTCTCGCGCTAGCACGCGCAAGGCGTCGTGAATAGCTTTGTTGCTGCTTCTCGGTATTGCGCTCATGGCTGGCCCCCCTTCTCCGGCTTCACCCCAGTCCTGGCCCAATCGTAGCAGAGCAGATACCCGTGAGCATCCACGATGTTATCCTGCCCGGGCCGGTGCATCTCGCGGGCCAGCTTAAGCCCGACCATCATCAAGATCGCCTCGCTGGGCGTGATGTCGCGGGACAGAATGGGATTGAGCAGTCCTGACCAGATCTTAGCGACCTTGGCGTAGTCATCCGCCGGGTCACCGTAACTTTTGTTGCGGTCGCCCAGTACAAGCTGGGCCGCTTTGTGTGCGTTGTTCATTGTGTTGTGTCAGTCGTTAAGTGATCCCGCCCAGAACTGCGCGGCGTGGCGCTGCTCTTGTCCCTGCGTATGTGCGCCGCCCAGAGTTTGGGCATTGCGCGCGCGACAGGTTAAGCTTGCGCGGGCGGGAAAGTGTGTGTCGTCGTAAATTAGCCCCGCCCAGACCAGCGCAACGTGCGCCGGTCTATCGCCCTGCCCGTCGTTAGCTAGGGCTGCGCGCGTTGTTGCGCGGGCGGGAAAGGGTTAGTCGGCGTAGCGGGTTCCGGAATGGTCGTGTCGAATCCAGCGCATATCCTGCTCGACATATAGGAGGATGCGCCCGTCGTAATATGCTTCGCTCGTGTACTCCACGCCAACAGTCCGACCCATCGCAACTCCAGTCATCCTTGCGCCCTTGAGTTTGGCGCGGGTCAGATCGGCCATTCTTAGATCAGCCCACCTCAGATCCGCCGACTCAAGATTGCAGTCGGTCAGGTCAGCGCCGAAGAGCTTGGCCTCGTTCAGTTGCGCTCCCTCCAAGTTGGACCCGCTCAGGTCGCAGCGGTCCAAGATTGCCTCGCGCAGATCGCGCCACGCGAGGTTGTGTTGAATCAGCGCGCCGCCGGAAAAGTCGAGGCGCTTGCCGTTCGGATCGCCGCCGAGCCAAAGCGCGTGAAGGTAAAGCGCCTCCTCTGTTTCGGCGTCGATGCGGTAGATGGGCGCGCTCATGACTTGTCCTCCGGTACGTCGACGAAAACCACGGGAGTGGAGCCCGCGTAATAGGTAATCGAGTTCGAAACGAACGGCAGTCCCTTGAGCTTTCTTATCTCGTCCCGCAGTTCTCTGACCTGCTCGCTCAGACTGTGCGTTTTGGCCAGTTCCTTGTAGTGATCCTCAAGCAAGCTCTGATACCGCTGAGTCCAATGCGCCACAGCCCCAGAGAATCCAGCGTGAGCGCCACCGTTGCTGTTCAGCTGTTCCTCAATCGCGCGGCACACTTCGACGGGCACCCAGTCGCCGTCCGTGTTCTCCACCATGTCATCATACCCGAGAGAGTACCGATGCGAATCGGTCCAAGGTGTTGCGCTCACTCTGCACCCCCTTGCCGCTGCGCATAGTCAAGCAGCAGCAGCGCGTCAGCGTTGTCCAGCGTAACTTTCACCTGCGGAAACCGTCGCGCGGCCTCGTCGCGGAGTGCGCGCTTCCGGTCTGCGCCTTTCAGCGTGGACCCGATCAGTCCCTTCTGCCACGTCTGCGGGCGGACCAAGACGGTGCGGACGTGCAGCGCCGCGAGCAGGCCAAGCCAGTACCCGAAGCCCTGACCAAAGCGGAACATGGCCGAACCGGGCTGCGGCTTTCCGATGTAGCCCCCGACCTGCTCGACGTAGGCCACGACCCGTTCAGCCCCGGTCAAGGCGTCCTCGACCGCATCCAGCTGCGGCGTTTTCTTCGTGGGGTGGATGACGACGGACAGTCCGTGCGCGAACGCGAGTGCGCCGGATGCGCCAGGATCGATTGCGATGATGCGAGTGCTCATGTTCAAAACGGTACGTCCTCCGTGTCGATGTTCGCCGGCTGCGGCTGCGCAGGACGGGGCGGCGCGGCTTCCTTCCGCTCGACCTTGCCGCGAATGTACTTGGTCCCGGCCCGCTCGCCGCTCTTCACTTCGGAGATCCAGCCGGATAGCTTGTAATCGACGCCTCCGATCTGGACCTCCCCTCGGTAATCT
>JBIKUM010000364.1:0-2550 GCA_044347585.1 Terrimicrobiaceae bacterium | reverse complement strand
TTTGGCAAAACCACTTTGGATTCATCGACGACACCGGTATCGAATGGATCGCCGCGCAGCTCGACCTCACGCCGGTGAACATCCTCGAACTGGTGACCTTCTATCCCTGGTTCCGCCGCGAGCAGGCCGGCAAGACAGTCATCCGCGTCTGCCGCACTCTCGCCT
Source organism: Terrimicrobiaceae bacterium (assembly GCA_044347585.1). GTDB lineage: Bacteria > Verrucomicrobiota > Verrucomicrobiia > Chthoniobacterales > Terrimicrobiaceae > UBA967. Next base: position 2,385 of record JBIKUM010000364.1, on the reverse strand, counting down.
GCGCCCTCGCCGGCAGCTACGAGGTGAAGGAAAAGTTCTGCCAAGCCGTGGGACTCGACCCGCACGAGGAGCACCATGGTTTCGGCTGCGCACCGCCAACAACGGCCGACGGCAAATTCAGCGTTGAATTTGTCGAGTGCCTCGCCAGTTGCGGCAGCGCCCCTGTGGCGCTCATCAATGACGACCTTGTTGAAAAGATTTCGCCCGCCGGAGTGTCAGCAATCGTAGAGAAATACAAATAATATGGCTTCCCTTCTCCAACCTCCGCACCCGAAAGAGCGCCGCATCATTTTCGGAAACATCAGCAAACCCGGCTACACGCCCGACATCGAGACCTACCTCGCACACGGCGGCTACGAGTCACTGAAAAAAGCCATCACCATGAAACCCGGCGAGATCGTGGACATGGTCAAAGCCGCCAACCTGCGTGGTCGCGGCGGCGCCGGCTTCCCCGCTGGAGCCAAGTGGAGCTTCATCAAATACGACGACGGCAAGGAACACTACATCGTCGTGAATGGCGACGAGTCCGAGCCCGGCACTTTCAAGGACCGCTACATCCTCCACGAGGATCCGCATCAGCTCATCGAGGGCCTCGCCATCGCCGCCTACGCGACGAATGTCCACCTCTCCTACATCTACATCCGCTGCGAATTCCCCAAAGCGGCCAAGATCGTTTGGAACGCCATCAAGGAAGCCCGCGCCAAAGGTTTTCTAGGAAAAAACATCCTCGGCTCCGGCTTCGACCTCGACATCTATGTCCACCAAGGCGCTGGCGCCTACATTTGCGGCGAGGAAACCAGCCTTCTTGAATCCCTCGAGGGCAAACGCCCCTACCCCCGCATCAAGCCACCTTATTTCCCTGCCGTGCTCGGCCTCTACATGAAGCCGACCATCGTGAACAATGTGGAGACGATCTGCCATGTGAAGCATATCATCGCCATGGGCCCCGAGGAATATGCCAAAATGGGAACCCCCGGCGACGGCGGCACGCGCACCATGTGCGTGAGCGGCGATGTTGTCCGTCCTGGCTTCTACGAACTCCCCTGCGGCGCCGTGACTCTCGGCGAGCTGATCAATGATGTATGCGGTGGACTCAAACCCGGACGCACCCTCAAGGCCGTCATCCCCGGCGGCAGCTCCGCAAAGGTTCTCCGCGCCGGCGAGGTTTTCAAACTCAAGGTCAAAGGTCCCGATGGACAAATGATCGACAAGGATACGCCGCTCCTCGACTTGACGATGGATGCCTCCACGCTCCAAGCCGCCGGCACAATGGTCGGCAGCGGCGGCGTGATGATCATGGACGACTCGCGCGACATGGTTTGGGCACTGAACAACCTGAACCAATTCTACGCCCACGAAAGCTGCGGCCAGTGCACACCATGCCGCGAAGGCAGTCTCTGGATGTCCAAGGTCACCACCCGCATCATCGACCAAGGCGCACGCCCCGACGATGCGAAGAACCTCAAAAACATCGCCGACAACATCGCCGGCCGCACCATCTGCGCCTTCGGTGAAGCCTGCTCCTGGCCGACCCAAAGCTTCCTCGCCAAATTCCCCGACGAATTCGAGAAGCGCGTCATTTAGGACCGGGCATGCCCAAGATCAACTGCTGAGGCGTTCGGAGTGATGGGAGCGGGGCGCTTTTTTAGCGGGAGCTGTTCAATCTTGGGTCAAGCCGGAGGTCGACCCTCCAAGGACAAGCGCGCTGCCGCGCGGTTTGTGATTTTGGGAGGGCCATCGTCCTCGCATGGCCCAAATTTCAGCCGCGAAGCGGCGTTTCTGCGCGCGTCGAATATCAGCGCCCCCGACCGACCGCCTGAAGAGCGGGGAATGAGCCAGACGCCTCTTAAAACTTAAAAACTTCCCTCCGCCGCGGGTGCATCGGCGAGAAGCGTGGCATTCGCTTGTGAAATCGGCCCGGCGGGAATGCCGGGATCACCAGCAAGGAGGCGCGGAACCATTGGGGCCTTTTCGCCTCCGGTCACGACCCAGAGAATGTGGCGGCTGCGATTGAGGATGGGATAGGTGAGCGTCATGCGGCGGCGGTTTTGATAGATGCCAGTCAGGGCCACTTCAGCGTCTTGCACCGCGCAAACTGGATCGCCGGGGATGAGTGATGCGGTATGTCCATCGGGTCCCAATCCGAGGTGGGCGAGGTCGATGATGGCTGGGGTTCCGCAGATCGAATTCAGCAGGGCCGTGTAGTCGCGGCAGGCTTGATCCAAATCAGCCGCCTCTACTGGCATGGCGTGGATTTGATTTTCAGGAATCGGGGCGTGGGAAAGAAGACTCTCGCGCAGATGGGTGAGATTGCGGTCCTTGTCTCCCGCAGGGGCGATGCGCTCGTCCACTTGGATGACATGCACATTGGCCCAGGGCATTTCC
>JBIKUM010000346.1:0-2884 GCA_044347585.1 Terrimicrobiaceae bacterium | reverse complement strand
ATCGACAACACGACGCAGCGCATTCGCCTCTCCACCGATACCCGCTACCAACGCTCCGACGAACCCGTCGATGAACGCTGGGTCGGCGAGAATCCCATCGGCCACGGGCCCGACGCCAAGCTCGGCCGCATCTGCTGATCCATCGCAACCATTCAAAAACAGCCGCCCGGCCTCGCTTGGCGGCTGTTTTTTTGCAATCAGAGCCGACCTGGAAAGTGGAAAAAACACCCCCAATACGCCAGAGCACCGATTATCGTCTGGCGGATTTTTTACGGTTTCGTATGAATACCAAAAAGCACAGCCTCCCGTCACGGGCAGGTCTTTAGCAAATCACCATGACGCCAACAGATCTTTCATCCAACCCGGCAGCCCAAGTCTTCGTTCCGGATGCGCTCCCCTTTCCTGATGCCGCCTCGAGAGTCACTCATCTTGGCGTCGGCGCGCATCACGACGATCTCGAGTTCATGGCTTTTCACGGGATTGTGGAGTGCATGGACCGCACAGGCCGTTGGTTCGGGGGCGTCACCTGCACAGATGGTCGTGGCAGTTCGCGCAGCGGGGTTTTTGCCGAAATGAGTCCAGAGGAACTCGGCCGCGTGCGCGCCAAGGAGCAAAACGAAGCCGCCATCATCGGACAATACGGGATCATGTTCCAACTCGGCTACCCAAGCTCGGCCGTGACCAATCCCGCCGACACCCGATTGCGCGAGGATTTGACGCGGATTTTGAAGAGCACCCGCCCCGAGGTCGTCTACACACACAGTCCGGCGGACAAGCACAGGACGCACCTCGGCGTTTTTGCCTCACTCCTCCACGCGCTCCGCGTCCTGCCCCTCGAGGAGCGTCCAAAGCAACTCATAGGTTGCGAGGTTTGGAGGGATCTCGATTGGATGCTGGATTCGGAAAAAGTCCGCATGGATGTGAGCGGGCACGAGACTCTTGCCAACAAACTCAACTCCGTCTTCGCCTCGCAAATCGTCGGTGGAAAACGCTACGACCTCGCCGTGACAGGCCGCCGTGCCGCGAATGCCACATTCTATGAGCCCCGCGAAGGCGATGAGTCCACACAAGTCCTCGTCGGCATCGACCTCACCCCCTTGATCCAGGACGACTCGCTCAGCGTCGTGGAATTCACCCGCCAGGCGATCCGCCGCTTTGAGGAAAGCGTCTGCGCCGGACTGGCCCCTTATTTTTAAGTCTATGGAAGTTATCATCCAACCCAATGCCGAAGCGGCTGCCGGAATGGCCGCCCGCCTCTTCTCCCACACCATCCGAACAAAACCCAACGCCGTCCTCGGCCTGGCCACCGGTGGAACCCCGGTGCCACTCTACCGCCAACTCATCCAGCAGAACCTCGACTGGTCCCACATCACCTCCTTCAACCTCGACGAATACATCGGCGTTGGTGCCGACCATCCCCAGTCCTACCACGCGTTCATGCACGAGAACCTCTTCCAGCATGTGAACATCAATCGCGCAAACATCCACATCCCCGACGGCATGGCGGCCGATCCCGAAAAATTCTGCCGAAGCTACGAAGAAAAAATCCGCGCCGCAGGAGGCATCGACCTACAACTCCTTGGCATCGGCACCGACGGACACATCGGATTTAACGAGCCGACCTCCTCCCTCGCCTCCCGCACCCGCATCAAAACCCTCACCGCCCGCACCCGCAAGGACAACGCCCGCTTCTTCGGCAGCGAGGACGCCGTGCCGTTCCATGTCATCACCATGGGCATCGGAACCATCCTCGACACCCGCAAAACCGTTCTCCTCGCCACGGGAAAAAACAAAGCGCACGCAGTGGCACAAGCCGTCGAAGGCCCGATCACCTCGATGAACCCCGCCTCTGCCCTCCAACTCCACCCCTCCGCCGTCTTCTGCCTCGACGAGGAAGCGGCCTCCGAACTCAACCGCGCCGACTACTACCGCTGGGTCTTCGACAACAAACCCGCCTGGCAAGTCATCTGAGGGAGGCTTTAAGTCGGCGCAGCGGCAGCGCACTCCTTTCGCAAGGCTGCGCTCCCATAAAACGCCGCGCGTCGACTTTTTTTGGAGGGTCAGCGTCCTCGCCTGGCCCATTTTTCGAGCACGGAAAACGAAGAGCCACTCCCAGACACCTCTCCGCTCACAAACTCCACGAACTGCTCACTGCGCGATCCCCTAAAAATGATTTTGCCAACGCGCAGACGCCGCTTCGCGGCTGAAATTTGGGCCATGCGGGACGATGGCCCTCCCATAAAACACAGCGCGTCGACTTTTTTTTGAGGGTCAGCGTCCTCGCCTGACCCATTTTTCAAGCACGGAAAACGAAGAGCCACTACCAGACACCACCCCGCTCACAATCTCCACGAGTTACTCGCCGCGCGATCCACTAAAAATGATTTTGCCAACTCGGTGACGCCGCTTCGTGGTTTTTTGAGAACTCGAGGTGGCCGTCTTTTTCTGTGGCTTGAATGTAGTCACCTTCGCCGAAGTGGGCGCTTTAAACCATTGCCGCAGCAGGCGGACAGTGGATTCAAGAGGAGTCCTATAAAAAGTTGAAGCCCGTCTCAACGAGTGTTGAAACGGGCTTCTGTTCCCCCCAGAACGAGGTCAGATTAACACCTCGCTCGGCGGGTGCAAGAATTATTTTGAATTATTTTTTAGCTGCGGGGACCACGGCCACGGCGGAAGAATTTCCGGCCGTCCATGCGGACTTCGGGCTTGGGTGGTTTGGGTGCGGCGTTTTCGCCATTTGGCGGGACTTGGAATCCCTCGAGCGTGAGGCGATCGATTTTCTGGCCGATGAAGCGTTCGATGGCGCTGAGTTTTTTCGCTTCGTCGGGTGCGACGAGTGTGAAGGCATCCCCCGACATGTTGGCGCGGCCGGTGCGGCCGATGC
>JBIKUM010000097.1:0-9058 GCA_044347585.1 Terrimicrobiaceae bacterium | reverse complement strand
TGACGCCGTAGGGGCAGCGTTCATGGGCCATGGCGGCGTTCCTGATAAAGGCTTCGGCATCCTCAAAGAGAATCTCCATGGCGGCTGGCGGAGCCTCCTTGCAGGATGCGATGGCAAAGCGCACGGCATGGTCGGGATCGCGTGCCAATTTTACAACCAGCGCGGCTTTTTCCCGATAGCAATTCGCGTAGCTCTCGAAGCGGCGCCCCTCCCTCTCGGCGATCAAAAAATTTAAAACGGCGCACAGGGTTTTCTTTCTCAGAACAGGGTCGGGGTCTCCAAAAAGCGCAGCGGTCGAATCGGCATCCAATCTGCAATCGGTGCAAATCTCATGCCTGATGCGTGAACTTGGGTCCTTCGCGAGATTGTTGACCAGAGCGATGTTTCGCTTGGTGGGCCTCGAGTGTTGCTGGCCCGCCATGCGCTGCGCCACGCCGAGACGAATCTCGGGCCGCCCATCGCGAGCGAGGTCGTCTATGATATCGGGATGGATTCCTTTGACCCGGCCCAGCTGGGCGAGGATATCCGGCAGGATGGCGGCCTTGTTAGCCCGGTAAAAGCCGGGCTTGAGGCTTTTCTCCATATCCAACACGGCATGCTGAACTTCGGGCGGTGCCTCTCGCAGAATCCGCACGCGGAATTTGTCATCCGCCCGCAAGAAAAGGGTTTTGAGAACCTCGGGATCGTCGCGCAGATCGAACTCTTGAATCAGGCTTGCACAGAGGTGGGGACTTTCCGCCAGACGCTTGCGGACCGTTGCGGAGGAATCTCGAAGCAGGAGGCGTTGGGTGGACTTTTCCTCGCAATGGCGGGCTAGGGAAATACGCACCGCCTCTTCGGTGTCGCGCGCCAAGCGCTCCAGCGCGGATTTCGGCGCGAAGAAGCATCTGGTCAATGCCACACGGATCTCCGCATCCTCCGAGAAGGACAGCTTTTCGACCAATTCGCCGGGAAGAAAACGGCAGTTGGCAAGGTGCTGGAGGACTTCGGGCCTGCCATCCCGCATGAGGAGGCGCGTTGCTTCCGCGACAATCAAACGCTGGGGCCGGGCATCGAATGGCGCGGAGCGAATAAGATTCGCAAATCCGAGGCGAATTTCGGGATCGGCATCCGTCGCAAAGCGCAGCCAGAGCTCATCCGGGGCCTTGTTTTCAAAAAAACGGAAGAGCCTGCGCTGTGCCGGGTTTTCGATGAGCAAGCGGCGCAGCGACGAAGCCTTCTCGATGGGCAGGAATTCAAAGACATCGGGGTTGTGGCTCGAAACTGCTTCACGAACCATATCCTCAATGGTGGCGGGCTTGAAGATGTCGGATGGCAGGGGCTCGCCCTTCCGGCGAAGATGGTTGTAGAGCAAGAGGAGCACCTTCCCGCCGATAAATTCCACAGCGGATTCCGGCTTTGTGAACTCCCAGAGCGTGAGAACGGGATTTTCCAAAATGCAATCGGGGTGGGTCTCCCAGAAATGCTGCAGCAAATCGACCGGGGTGTTCGGATTCCGCGCCAAAGCGCGGTGGATCTCCTCCTGCGGGGCATCCGCGAGCGAGACAAGTTGCTCAACAGATGTAGAGGGATCGGCGGCAACAGCGATGAAATCGGCAAGACTTTTCATGGTCATTCTCACGATATGATAACCCGCGCCAGTCGCGGGAACTGCCACATGCGGCATTTTTTTAATGGCCGGGGAATCAGCAGGTCAAATGGCGAACATGAGCGTGGCCTCGTGGACATATGGACTTATGGCAATAAGTCCATATGTCACTTCTCGAAATCCAGAGCGCGATTATGGGAAGACAGCAAACGGATCAGATGCGTTCCCAAGGGAGTTTGGGGTCGACGAATGTTCCTGCGACGGGGATTTTTTTCCATGGGATAGAGGTGAGTTCCAAGTCGTGGACGATGGATTGGATGGAGAACCAATCGGGGCGGGGGAGTCTTGAGGCGGGGACTTCGAGCCAGTCGGAGCCGGAGTCCTTGCGCACGAAGGCATCGCGGAGGGAGGGAATGTCCTCGCCGGGTGCCCAGCCGAGGTGGACTTTAGCCTCGTGGTGGCCTGTGGCAACGAGACGCTTGGCGAGTTGGCGGGCGCGCAGGGGGCCGCACCGGTCGACTTTCCAGACATCCTTTCCCGAGAGCGCGCCGCCTCCGATGGGTATGGATGGCCCGTAGTGGTCCACGACGAGTTTTTTTCCCGAGAGTCCGTTGTCGCCACGCGGGCCGCCCACCACGAAGTCGCCGCCGCCGTTGAGGTGAAGATGGCTTGGTGAAAAGGAAGAGCCCGAGCCAGCCAGTCCGCTCTTTTCGACATCCGAGAGGGCTTCCGCAAGGAATGGTAAAAATGTGCGGTGCTGATCCTCCATGTTGATGCCTTGAGCGTGCTGGATGCTGAGAACGAGCTTGCGCCAGGCAATCACGCCGCCGTCATCGGTGATGTCGACGAGCACCTTGAAGTCCGGGCCGAAACGGTGGGGGGAGGTTTTGCGGAATTCCAACACGCGGTTGCCGATGTGGTGGGCGAGCCAGTGTGCGGGCGGGAGGTGGTTGGTTTCAGGGCGCGCCGTGGCGTATCCGATGACGATATTCTGGTCATCCGAGTAGGGCCGGATCGAGGCTTCCTCCCCTGAGAGGTATTCGAAGCAGACGCGTTCAATGATCTCGAGTTTGTTGGGATCCGGTCCCCACGCTTCGTTATAGCCCGCCTCCTTGTAGGCGTCGCGAACGATGCTTGGGAAGTGGGGGAACTCCTCGTATTCGGCATTTTCCCAGCGTTCCTGGGCGATGCGGCCGTCGATGAAAACCGTGTTGTTATGGACGGCGACTTCAATGCCAACGAGGGAGCGCGCGGGTTGCTTAGGCGTTGGCAAAGGCCACTGGGCCTGATCGACGATGCCATTGGCGATGGCGTCGGCGAGTCTGTCTGGGTGTCCGGGGGAGACATATTCGGCGTGGTCGTGCGTTTTCATATTGGGAGTTTGGTGATTTTAATGTTCAGGGTTTTAAGGTCGTCGCAGCGATCGTCGCCTGCGATGGCGGCAAAGAACCGGACGGCGGAGAGTCGCTCGACATAAGCTGGGGCGGGTGTGCCGACCCATCCATCGGTGACCACCACAGCGCGTCGCGGGCGTTTCGAGGCGGTGATGCCGTCGAGATGCTCCAGAATGCAGTTGATGTCGGTGCCGAAGGTGTTCGGCAATTTGCAGGTGAGATTGCGTGGATCGACCTCGCCGACGACCGTCGAGAACACAAAGAGCCGGAGGAGGCCGAGTTTATGAGGCCGACGCAGGGCTGCAGTAAGTTTCGGAAGGTGGCTGGTCATCGAGCCGCTGATATCGAGATAGACATGGGCGATAGGAAGAGGAGCCCTCTGAATCCGCTTTTCTTCCAAGACGCCTCTGTAAATGACCGGCCATGCCCCGTGGAGGGCCTTCCAAGAAGGAATCCTGCGGTCGCGGGGTTGGGGAACGACCGTTTCGATGGCCCGTATGGTTTGCACCAATGCAGGACGGCGGGTGGAGCTCCCCCCTAAGGTATGGATGCCTGCCTGGCGCAGGATTTTTTCAAATGCCCTGCGCAGCGGGTCGGACGGCGTGGATGCGGATTCGAGTTGGTAGCCCTCGGAGGGAGAGCCTTGGTCACGCCCCGAGAGAATGCGGTCCGGGCGTGGCCACTTGCTCACAATATCGCGGATCGCCTTTCCGAAAAAGGGATCGCTTTCTGCAAGGTCCGAGTCATCCGCATGGTTGCCGATGAGGACGCAATTCTTTGCAGCATCGCCTTTGAGCGATTCGACGAGGAGTTCGAAAACCTCGAGGTAGGTGGCGCCTACTGTGGATTTCCCATAGAGAAGCTGGAGGATGCGCCCTTCTTTTTCGGAGGCGTCGGCTGGAATGCGCAATCGGTCCGGCCAGCCCGCAGGGGGTCGCAGAAGGCGGGCTGGAAAATCCTTGGCGCTGTTGACTCCCGTGAAGAACGACCAGTAGCGCTCCTCGCGGAATTGCTGGCAGAGAATCGCATTGATGACGGCATCGAAAGCGATGTTGTGGGCGCGGGTCGGGCGCTGGAACAAGCGGGTATGGCCGAGCACGACATGGTGGAGTTCATGCAGCACGAGCATGAGGAGGTGTTCGTCGGTGCGGCAATAGTCGGCGATGAAGCTTGGATTCAAGCGCAGGCGCGGGCGGACGGAACAGTCGACGCAAGCCGAGGGTATCGATTCATCCACCACAATATCGAGCAGGGAGAGGAGTTCTTCCATCTGCCAAGTGGCAGCGGGAACGACATTATAAATGCGGGTTCGGATTTGATTCGGGTTCATGATGCTTCCCCCCACGCCTCCACGGCGAATTGGTGGCCTGAAAAAATATGTTTGGCCGAGTAGTCGGGTTGCCTCGAGCGCACATAGATTTCGCCAACGCGTCTCGAGAGAACCGCGATGGCCGCTGCGGTGGTTGCCTGGCGGAACGACGCCTTTCGCGAGTCATCCAGTTTGATGCCAATCAGGAAAGCTGGAATCGAAAGTGCGGCCGCTTCGACCTCTTCGATGGAAGGGAATCCGGAGAATCCCAGTGCAAAGACCGGGCGGGCGAGTTGTGACTTTGTGAGCTTGAAATTTGGTGAATCGATACGGAAGACGACAAATTGGCCCGTGACCGGGCGGACAACGGCTTCAAACCTGGTGCGCGGGGGCACGCTCATGTTGTGAAGCGCTCCTGCTGCAGGGTCGAAACCGTGAAAGCCGGTGTTTATTCCAATGCGAATTTTTTCCACAGGGTGTTGAAGTTGGTGCGGACATCGGAGGGTTCGATGCCGCGTAGGTTGTCGGGAAGCAGGCTCTGGATAAGATTCCGGCAGTGTTTGTCCCTCGTGCTGTCGCCGAGTTCCGCGCACACGGAGGCCGCCTTTCGGCAGGCGTTGAGGGCTGGACCATAGGTCTGGAGGTTTCGGGAGCCGGGTTGCAAGGCATCCCGGGCTTCGGTGGCGAGGGTTTCCACCGCGATCGCTGGAAGTGCGTGGTGGTCGCGCAGGGCGAGGTAGGCCACAAGACCGAGCGCGCGCCGGCGGGCTTTGTCTGGCTGGGCCGCAAAGGCTGAGGTGAGGAGACCTGCCAGGTCAACGGCATCAATCGCGGATCCGAGGCGGGCAGCCAGTGCAAGACGATCGATGGGGTCTTGAACAGAAAGAATCTGGCGCCATGGATCCGAGGCGTCGAGACCGCAGAGATTCCAAGCCTGCCTGTGTGCGGCAAGCAGCGAGGCATGGTTTGTTTTCACCCCGTGCGCGATGCCGGGCAGTCCGTGCCGGAAGGCCAACCATGCGGAATCCTCCCAGCCCGGCCTTGGCTGTGCGGACAACTCCGCAAGCACGGTGCGGGCGGCTTGGATTGAAAGGATCGAGCGCAGAAGCGTGGTGATGCGACGGGTTGAGAGCTCGTGTCCTGCTTTCGCGGCGAGTGGAGCCAGTGCGATCAGGTATTCGGCGAGTTTTTCTGGAGGCGACTGGTGAAGGACCTCAAGAATGCGACGGGTTTTTGCAACCAGATCGGAAACCGGGACGGGGAATTCATGGCGCCCCCGGAACTGATCGATGAGGACGGCCTTGCGGGCCTCGTCTGTGAGGGTATCCCACCCCGGCACCTCGATAAGAAATGCGAAGCGGTCGGCGAGAGCGGGATCCAGAGGTTCGGCGCCATGATAGGCTGGAGCGTCGTCGGCTTCCTCATCGGGCGGGGGATTCATCGCCGCCCAGCGGTAGCGGAGTTTCTCGAGTAGAATTCCTTGAACGCGCCTCTCGTGGATAATGGGGAAGAGTTTGTTCTGAAGCTCCGGCCTGGCGCGGCTGATTTCGTCGATGAAAACGACTTCCGCATCCCAGATCGAAGAGGGCGTTGATATGTAGCGGAGCGAGGTCTGCGTTTCGTCGGGAACAGGTATGCCGACCAAATCGTCGTAGTTCACGAGCGAGGCGTTGTAGAACCTGAACGCCAGCCCAAGAGATTCGGCGAGGCGCTCGAGCAGAAAGCTCTTCGCAGTGCCATGCCTGCCGATCAGAAGCAGCGGGTCGCCGGATGCGAGGGCTGCGAGCACCACGGCCTCCAGATGAGCCCAGCCTTCCAACCCGAGGGGACGGGTGAGAAGCGATTGCGGAGTTTGCGCACCTTCGGCTTGAGGCGTGGCGGGCGCGGGCGGTTGTTTTGATGCTTGCGCCGATTTGGTTTTTGTTTTGGTGCTCACAGGGCACCTCCTCTCAATGCCCGGCGGAGGAGGCGGTCGCGGAGTTTTCGGGCTTGCTCGATACAGCAGGTGCCGAGGCTCTGACGAACGCGGCGCTTTGTGTAATCGGGAAAGTGGAGCGTGTAGTGGCACCAGAATGTGCCGTTGTTGTTCCAGAGGTGGTGGTTTGGATTGTCCGCAAGGATGCGGATGGATGCTGTCGATAGTTGTTTCATGGTGTGTCTCCTTTCGGTTTCGCACCAGGAATCGGGACCAACAAAAAACCGCCGATCGATCAGGAGCGGCGGTATGTGTTTGAACCGTGGAGATTTTTGTTGTTCGGGGCATTCGCCTCGCTCATCGCTTGGGTTTTCCAAGCAAGCCACCGTGGGAGTTTCTCCAATTCCTCGGTAGGCACCCTGCGGCGTTTTACGGCCACAGGAATTCCTGATGTTGGAGACATCTTATCACTTGCCGTGAGGAATGCAATGTGGGTGTGTGTCATAGTCGCAATCGAGGATGGCGGCCTCCCTCTGTGGCCTTTGGAGCCTCATACAGCTTGGCTTTGCGGGTGTGCAGGAAGTCAGATCATCCGCCGCGAGATGCGTTCCAAGTCGTCGATGAATTGGATGATTTGTATTTTGTATTCGCGGTCGCCTCTTCGCTTGCGGACCCAGGCGGCCGTGCTTTCGCCAATCCAGCGCATTTCGACATCCGTCAATGGGAAGATGCGGAAAAACCAGTTGTCGATGATGATGTAGGGGTAGTCGATTTTAAGGACGGCGGGGGAGGGGAGTTGGGGGTATTTTTCTGGCCGGATGTAGCGAATGCGTCCGCCGGGGCTTATGCTGCGTGGCATGGTTTTTCCACCGTGGGAGTTGTTCAGTATGTGGTCGCGCCAGTTCATTCCGCCGAAGCAGGGAGCGTTTCAATCCAACATGCGGGCGACTTCGCCGAAGGGAAAGGCGCTTGATTCGAGGCCGCCGGGAGTGATGACCCAGAGGGTGGGGTATTTTGGCGGTTGCTTGGGAAAGTCCCCGTAGCCGTCGGTGAGGTAGATGGCTGCGTCGGGTGCTGTGGTTTTGTCGAGGTGCTTGAAAAAGGGACGGAAGTCTGTGCCGCCGCCACCCGGGAGCTTGGGGATGGCATCGCTGTCCATATCGATCGGCCACGGGCCGTGCAGAGCAGCGTCGCAGGCGTAGAGTTGGATTTCAACCTTGGGGTAGGCGCGGAGGATGGCGCGGAGTTCATTGAGGAAACGGCCGAGTTCCTTGTCGCTTATGGATCCGCTGGTGTCGATGCAGAGGGCGATGCTCACGGATTCGCCGTCCATGGCGTCGAGGTAGAGTTCGTCTCCGATGAAGCGGCGGTCGTAGGAGGTGAAATCCCAAGGCGTGCGGGTGAGATAGCGCCACAGGAGTGTGCGCCAGTCGAGCGGGGGATCGGTGACTGCGGCGAGGATTCTCTGCAGACTCTCTGGCAGGTTGGCCTGGTCTTTCGATCCCATGCGACTGATGGTGGCGGCTTGTGCGAGGGAGGCGTTCCAATGATCATGAAGGGCCGAATCCTCCTCTGGTGATAAAACATGGGTGGCGTCCTTGCCGTCCGGCGGCAGAAGGTCGCCTCCGATAAACTGGATGCTCAGGTTTTCGGCCTTGGGATTTCGGCTGCGGAGGATTTCGTAGACCTCCTCGACGGTGAAATGGGCGAGCTTTTCATCGCGCACGGCCGAAGCGGGAAGTGTGAGTCCCTCGGATTGGTCGATAATGCCGTTCACCACGATATCCGCCGCGATGTTCCAAAGCAGGGGATGCGCGCCGTGGCGGCGGTTCACATGGCGCAGGGCGGCATGGAGGAGTTCGTGGACCAGCACGCCGAGTTGCTCGGCGGGAGTGTGCTGCGCCATGAACTTTGGGTTGAATAGGAGGCGCCGTCCATCGGTGGCTGCGGTTTCGATGTCCTCGGTGATGACCGACTCGGCGAAGAGTGCGAGCGAGGCGAAGAACGGCGAGACATTGCGGAGATGGAAGAGAAGGAGTGAGAGGTCCAAGGAAGTGGGGCAGTATTCAGTGTTCAGTTTTCAGTCATCGAATGCGGTGCGATTTTCTCAGGCGTTGCCGATGAGCTTGCGGTAGGCGTCGAGGAATTTTTTGATTTTCGGGTTGGCGGCGAGGTGTGCGGCGAGGACGCCGAAGGTGTTGTCGGCGCGGGCGGTGTCGAGTTTGGCGTGGAGGAAGAGTTGTATCCACTCCGGTTCGGCATTTGCGGTGATCCAGTCGAGGGTGTTTTTGACCGTGTCGGCTGATTTGGCGCGGATGGCGAGTCCGATGGCGGCGGCGTAGCGGGCGGAGGGTTCGGCAGGGAAGGGAATGGCGTCGGCCTTGCCAGCGAGGATCGAGTCGAAGTCAGGCAGCGTGTTGTAGACTTTCAAGTAGGCGCGGAATTCACCAGCGGGTCCATCGCCGATGGCGGGATCCATGGGGAGTCCGGCGAGGTGGAGGGCGTTGGCTGCAGTCCATGCGCGCGGGGATGGCCAGGCGGGGCTCTTTGCGTCGCGCTTGTGCAGAAGCTCGGGACGCCATGCGAGGAAGGCGACGATTTTTTCATCGATGCCGTTTTGAAGCGCCCAGCTGCGGAAGCTCTCAAAATGTGGCTCCACAGTGACATGTATGAAGCGGTTCTGAAGTGCGGAGGGCATGCTGAAAACGGAGGCGCCGTCCTCGGAGCGGTTGCCGGCAGCCCAGACATGCCAACCTTCCGGCAGCGTGTAGGAGCCGACTTTGCGGTCGAGGACGAGTTGCTGGGCGATGCCTTGGATGGCTGGTGGCGCCATGTTCAATTCGTCGAGAAAG
>JBIKUM010000345.1:0-2919 GCA_044347585.1 Terrimicrobiaceae bacterium | reverse complement strand
TCATGCCGTTGCAAAAGCCCCACAAGAGGAAAAGAGAGCTGACCAATGCAAATGTCACAAAATGGTTGCGGCCATCTGCAGTGCGAAAGAGGGAGAGCGACTTCATGAATACGGGGAGGTTGAGAGGCGCACAAATTGTCGAGCGCCGACGGAATTTGCGAGCGCATTTTTTACACGGCGCGTGATGCTATCCCTCGCCCTGAGACATCTGCCTGCCAGCGGTGGTGTTTGAACTTGCAGTTGAGATTCCCATTTTGAACGGCATATTCTCGTTTCCTTATGAAACGAATTTTCTCAGCCCTGCTTCTCGGTTTGACAATCACCGCCCACTCGGCGACAGACACTGCCTCCATGCAAGACATCCGCATCATCGTTAACACCAACAAAGGCCCTATTGAGGCCACTCTTAAACCTTCGGCAGCACCAGTAACCGTGGCGAATTTCCTGAACCTCGCCAAACGCGGCTACTACAATGGCATCACCTTCCATCGCGTGATCCCACAGTTTATGATCCAAGGCGGCGACCCAACCGGCACTGGTCGTGGAGGTCCGGGCTACCGCTTCGAGGACGAGGTCAAATCCGGTCTGCAGCACGACAAACCCGGCATTTTCTCGATGGCAAACGCGGGCCCAGGAACGAATGGAAGCCAGTTCTTCATCACCCATGTGCCCACTCCTCACTTGGACGGACGCCACACGGTCTTTGGTGTCACCACGAAGGGCCAAGATGTAATCGACTCGATCCGCATGGGCGACACGATCGAGAAGATCGAAATTCTCGATCCCACAGACGCGCTCTTCGCCGCCGAGAAAAAACGCATCGACGAGTGGAATGCCGTTCTCGACAAGCAATAGTTCGCCGCAATCGATTCTTTAGATGAAAGGCGGAGGTCGTTGGACCTCCGCCTTTTTGCTTCTCTTGAAAAATGCTGTGGGTTGCGCGTCAGTGCTCTGTCGCCTTCTCCGCGCCAAGACCGGTATTGGCCCGGACCTGGAGTTCGGTGAATTTCTCCTCCGAGGTGACTTCCTTGGAAAACAAAGTGCCGAGTATGGCTGCGATGAAGCCGATCGGGATGCTCACGAGCGCCGGGTTTTTCAGCGGAAAAATGGCGTGTTCCTTCATGATGTCGGGACTCAGCAGGATGAGAATGATGCTGGAAGCCAAGCCAGCGTAGAGGCCTGTCACCGCGCCGGCCGTGTTGAAGCGTTTCCAGAAGATCGAGAAGACGAGCACGGGCAAATTTGCGCTGGCAGCTACCGCAAAGGCGAGGCCGACAAGAAAGGCCACATTCACAGTCGGGCCAAGGACAATGGCTATCAGGATGCCCAGGGCGCCGACGACAAAAGCCGTGATCCTGGCCACGCGAACCTCAGCTCCGGGTTGGTGCTCCTTGCCGTGGTGGATGACATTGGTGAAAAAATCATGCGCAAAACTTGTGCTGGCGCTGATGGTGAGGCCAGCGACGACGGCGAGGATAGTTGCAAAAGCCACGGCGCTGATGAAGGCGAAGAAAATTTCGCCCCCCAGTTTTCTGGCGAGTTCGGGAGCCGCCATGTTTGTTCCGCCATGGGCTGCGACATAGTCAGGCCCCATGAGACTCGCGGCGCCGAAGCCGAAGAATGTGGTCATGATGTAGAAAAGACCAATGATGATCATCGCCCATACCACACTCGCGCGAGCCGTCTTGGCATCGGGCACGGTGTAGAAGCGAATGAGGATGTGGGGCAGGCCTGCCGTGCCGAACAACAGGGCCATGCCGAGGGAGATTTGATCCCACGGATTTTTAAAAATCAGACCGGGCGTAAGAAAGTCGCGGACGATTTTTTCTCCATTCGGCCCGGTGGAGGAGATGGCGGAGAGCGAGGAAAAGAATTTGCCGATATCGAACTGATACTCGCGAAGCACAAGCACGGTCAGAAATCCACTGCCAGTCATGAGGAGCACCGCTTTGATGATCTGCACCCATGTCGTGGCCAACATTCCGCCGAAAACCACATAGACGACCATCAGCAATCCCACCCCGACCACGGCGACTTCGTAGGTCACCCCGGGGATCAGTTGGCGCACGAGCACGCCGGCGCCGACCATTTGGGCGATCATGTAGAAAATCGAAACTGTCAGCGTGCTGAGGGAGGCCGCAGCTCGGACCGGTCGAGGGCTGAGGCGGTAGGCCAGCACATCGGCCATGGTGTATTTTCCGGCATTGCGGAGGGGTTCAGCTACGATGAAGAGGACTGTGAGGTAGGCCACAAGAAAACCGACGGAGTAAAGAAAACCGTCGTAGCCATTCATGGCGATCATCCCGGCGATCCCGAGAAAACTGGCGGCGCTCATGTAGTCGCCTGCCACGGCAAGGCCGTTTTGCCAGCCTGTGATGCGGCGACCGGCGGCAAAATAGGCGCTGGCTCCGCTCGAGCGGCGGGCACTGAAGTAGGTGATGATCAATGTCGCCGCCACGAATGCGAGGAACATGTAAAGTGCCGTGTGATCGGTCGCTGCGCCAGCGGCAAGAGGGAGGAAGTCCATATTAGTGCTCCGAGGTGAATCCGAATTTGGCGAGAAGCGAGCGCTCGCTGCGGTCCCAACCGGCTGCGGCGACCACATAGATGAAGGCCAGAACCCATGCCATGAAGAACTGGGACAGCGCAAAGAGGTAGGCAATGTTCACATCGCCCCAGACTTTTTGTTTCATGAAATCGGGAAACCAACCGACGCCGATTGGCAAAGCAAAGTAGTAAACGACAAAGAAGACTGTCGCGGGAACGACCAACTTGAGCTTGCGGCGGACCAAAGATTTAAAATCGGCGTCGCGGGCGATGGCGTTCCAATCCGGAGGGGGTGGAGTTGGGGTGGATGAAGGAGAGTCGGGGTGGCTCATGGGGGGATGGTGTATCGCCAGGGCCGCTGCGAGTCGAGGG
>JBIKUM010000612.1:0-2922 GCA_044347585.1 Terrimicrobiaceae bacterium | reverse complement strand
GTGAAGGGAAGGACCTTGTATCCCGAATCCTTGCTACCGGAAAACTTTCATACTATGACCCGCAGGTTGTGGTCTATCATGTTGTGGAAGTGAATAAACTCACTCCAGCCTACATGGAAAAGGTAGCTAAGGGCATCGGGGCAGGTGAGAGATTGCGGATCCACAACAACGGCACACCCAGTCCTGTGGTGAAATTCTGCGAATACTGCTTCAAACTCCTTGCAGCAATAATCCTCGGCGTAGGCTACGCAATCCAAGGCAACCCACAACAAACGCTACCAGTAATCTACTACAGAAAAAATGCAATACTCGGTTTTCTAGAACAAAAGACAACCTGAAACAAAATCAAAGTATAAAATCAATTCACAATAGTCATTCAAAATCCTAAGCACATTACATCGCTGTCCTCAAAAAATAAAGGAGTCTACACTACACAACTATTGCGTCAAAAACTTCCTGAACAAGTCCCTGTAACGCTCTTCGAATAATTCGATAGCAAAGTGCTCGTAAGCATACTCAATGCTGTTCGATGCTGCATCATTCATTTCACCAGAGACAAGCCTTTTTGTAAAATCTACTGCTTCAGCAACGATAGTTTGCTCGTCATTAATTGAACTAAATAATTGACCATTTCGACCAGGAACCACATGTACAGGTAAATCCCCAACTGGAGTGCCAAATACAATCAAACCAAACGCCATCGCTTCCATCACAACCAATGGAAATCCCTCCTCCGTTGAAGTGAGAAGTAATACATTGCCATAGCTCGCATACACCCTTGAAATCTCATCTCGGTCGGTGAGTTGGCCAAAATAATCCATCCTCTCCGCATTCCTTTTTACTCCTTCCGAGTCAAAATCTCCGACAACCCCTAAACGAACATCAAGGCCGTTCGACAGTAAGGCGTCGAAAATTCTTAGTGCTAAATCGAACCGCTTTTCAGGGGAGTTTCGAGCTACAAACAATAGCCGAACTTGTCCATTTAGTGGCTTCGGCTCCAATTGACGAGGCGGTAGGCTGATACCATTCGGAATATATGTGATTTTGTCTTCATAAAATTTTGGCACTTTCCAAGTCTTGTACAAAGCAAGATGGTCCTGTATCCTGACTTTACTAATCATAACCGAGGTTTTATAAAATTCTAAAAATGGCATTCGTATATAGGAGAAACTACACAACGAATGAATTAACTCAATTTGAACAACATGTCTTTTAATCCATGGGCTCAATTTGTAAGCGAAGTTGCTCTGCCCATTGAAAACAATCCTTGCGCCCTGCGGCCCAGAAATCAAACGCGACAAAACCCCACGGAACACCAAATTCATCCAATAATTCTTCTTACTACTGGTATACCTCGAGATGTCGAACAAATCAAATCCAGTTGCAGCAAATCGATCCAAATGAGCATTATTCGTAGATTCTCGAGTGAAGAAAATGGCACACTTCATTTCCCTCATGGACTCAGCTATTTGCAAATGAATCTGCTCAGCCCCACCCACGTGATAATAGGGAAAAATAAAGACAATGTCGTACGGCCCTTTCCAAGTTTTGTCGAGAACATGCCAACGCCTGCCAATCCAAACGAATGGCCAAATCAGCAATTGTTCAACATAGTACTTTAATTTAACCAGCGAGTACAGCATTCATTATGCAGATTTAGAGAATGTATGATTTTGTTCTTGTTGTTTTCATCTAGGATGGTGCTCGAGAATAGCCCGATTAAATCACACCATACATGATTACCTACCCTTTGGATTTCTCTGAAAGAACTCGACGAAAATCCACAACGCATATTGATCCATTTTTTTCATTACTAAATCCTACTACGATAGCCCGCATTTCCGCGATCAATCACATCAATTCATCGACTTTTTGACCAGAACTAATTCACCGATAAGCTTTCTTCCACCATACCGCATGTGCCCGAGAATCAACTGGAGCAACCCTATCAAGAAGATCCGTAACCGAAACCACATGCTACCTGCTTTCCGTCTGTCCCAAGCCATGTTCACTTTTACTCTTCCGTAAATCAGATTCGCCGGCAACCGCTGGTGATGCGTAATCGAGGTGGAGACGATTCGATAACGTACCAAACGTTCGGGGATCTTTGAAAAAATGTATCCAGCATCAAGCAACCGCAACCACAAGTCATAATCTTCAGCTCGCGCTCTCTCTGTCCTGTATCCGTGTTCCTTGAGCACCTTTGAACGAATCATCACGCTCGGATGTGCAAGACAATTTGCAAATGCCATGTAGCGCCGGATGGAGCGGTGACTCGTTGTCCTAACATCTGCATTCCAGTCAGGCAGTTCCAGACCTGCCTCATCAATCAGTTGAATCCGAGTTGCGAGCACGGCTATTTCCGGATGTCCATCTAAAAAATCAACTTGCTTTGAAAAACGGGTATTCATGCAAACATCATCGGCATCCATTCGAGCAATGTACTCCCCTCGCGCTTGTCGAACTCCCGTGTTGAGGGATTCGACAATGCCCACGTTCCGAGGATTATTTACCACATGTATTCGTGGATCTGGGAATGAATGAACGATGTCCTCCGAAGCATCGGTCGAACCATCATTCACAACAATCAACTCGAAGTCCGAGAAATCCTGGGCTAAAACACTCGCAATCGCCTCCCGCAGAAACGGGGCGGCGTTGAAAACGGGCATAATGACACTCACGCGCGGCAAGGACATACGACAAACCTACCGAGGAACAAGGCCGTCCACCTAGCATCTGTGCGGCAACCACACACAACGGGATGTTCACACGAATTGGTCCGCGATTTGGTGAAACAAAAAAGCCACCCCTTGCGGGATGGCTTTTCGGATGTCGCTAGTCTACAGGGGATTACATCATCCCTCCCATGCCTCCGCCCATGCCAGCGGCACCGGCGGCGGCGTTTTCCTCTTCGACGTCGGC
>JBIKUM010000519.1:0-2934 GCA_044347585.1 Terrimicrobiaceae bacterium | reverse complement strand
CCTGCGGCTCGGCGAAGAGGTGCAGTCCATCGAGCGGGATGGCGACCTCACCGTCTTGCGTACCTCCCGCGGCACCACGCTTCGCACCCGCGTGCTCATCGCCTGCGCGGGCTTGCATGCCGACCGCATCGCCCGCAAAGACGGCGTGACGTTGCGGGAGCGGGTGGTCGGATTCCGGGGCGACTACTACGAACTGACCCACGAGGCGCGCCACAAGGTGCGCCACCTGATCTACCCGGTCCCGAACCCGGCCTTTCCCTTCCTCGGTGTCCACTTCACGCGGATGACGAACGGCGAAATCGAATGCGGCCCGAACGCCGTCTTCACCTTCAAGCGGGAGGGCTATGGCAAAACCGACTTCGACCTGCGGGATACGGTGGACGCGCTCAGCTATGCAGGAACGTGGCGTTTGTTCTTCGGGAACATGGCCTTCGGCATCAACGAATACCGGCGTGCATTTTCGAAGCGGTTGTTCTTAAAAACCCTGCAGCGGCTTGTTCCTTCGCTTACGTCGGAGGATCTGGTGCCGGGTCGTTCTGGAGTACGGGCGTTGTTGCTCGCCTCAGACGGAGATACCCGTGACGACTTCCGCATCGAAACGACCGACCACAGCATCCACGTGCTCAATGCGCCATCGCCTGCAGCCACGGCATCGCTGGCAATCGGGGACTACATCGCGGATCTGTATGCCGAGCGGTTTGCCCCTGTTGAGCAGATCACGCGATGAAATGAAAAGCCCCCTAGCGTTTGCTAGAGGGCTCCTCGATGGTTCTGGCAAGGTAGAGGAGCACAAAGCCCTCTACATCCATTTTGTTCGCAACCGAATCGGCTGCTATCTGGATTACTGCTTCTTCTCAGGCTTCGTAGAGCCCTTGCCGCATGCAGCGCCTGAGGCTCCGCTGCAGCAACCGCCCGACTTGCCTTCCGCTGCGGTTGCGCCGCCCTTGCTGCAGCAACCCGCCGCTTGGCTACCGCTCTTACCGCACGAAGCGCCAGCGGCTTGCTCTTTTGCCTGGGGTGCTGAACCTGCAGCAGGAGCATCTGTGGTGCCGCCCTTCACTTGGCCGACACGGGCACTCCGCTGGGAGGTCGCAGCAGCCGTTTTGCCTTGCGGAGCATCTTCCTTTTTCTTCTCGACGGTCTCCGAAGTAGCTTTTCCAGGCTTGCCTGCAGCCTCAGTTTGGGCATTTACTCCGAACGCGATGAACGCGAAGGCGCTCAAAATCAGGAACTTCTTCATGTCTAATCTGGATGGATGATTTCAGGGGTTTAAGATACTAGAAAACCTTGTTTCAGCCAAGTGTTTCCGTATTTTTGTCGCCCCGATGCAGGCAGCGGCCTGGGAAAAGGAGAGGTGGCAGAGTGGTAATGCAGCAGCCTGCTAAGCTGTGACCGAGTATCTTGGTCCCTGGGTTCGAGTCCCAGTCTCTCCGCAAAATGAAAAACGCCCGCTTCAACGGGCGTTTTTTTTTGTTCTTGCTGTTGCGAAATCGTACTGCGTCTGGTTACGCGGGCAGTACGTTCACCTAGAATGTCCTTTACGGGCTAACCAAATTCAGACTCACCTGGAAGTAAATCGGATTCCCGAGAGCGTTTGTTTGGGCGTACGGGTCATCCCGTAGCAATCCGAAAGCCCGGTAGATTTCGTTCCCATCGGTGAGGCGATCCACATCGAAACGGTAGTTGTAGCGATAGCCCGCTTGAAGGGAAAGCCAGACAAAATCCTTCAATGAAAACTCGTAGACCGCACGAATCCGCGCCTCACCGCGTCGGATTTCCAGGTCCTGCGAACGCAAGTCCGCGCTGCTCTCCGGGTCGCGCCACAAGCGATAGGATTGTCCTTCGAGTTCGTAGCCGAAGAAGACCATGTTCCGGGAATCCAGGGTGCGCCGGACGTGGGCGCGTGCTGGGAAGAGAATCTCCGTTCCCCACCTGTTGCGGGCATCGGTGGCATTGTAGAGCACCACAGGGATGTAGTTGATTTCGCCTACCCGGTAGGTCCGAGCGACGCCCACGCCCCATTGCTTCTTTTCGGTGGGTCGGCGGCCATACACGAGTGCTGCGGAGTACTTGAGGTAGTCCAGCGGCATGAAGTCAAGACCGTACGTGCCGCTCAAGTCAGCAGAACCTTGGAAGAGTAGGAACTGCTTGCTATCTAGGGGCTTGAAGACCGTGGTGCTGATGCCTGCCGTGCGGAGGCCATGTTCGGAGAGTGACTGGAGCAGCGAGTTGCTTGCGGCATCAGGTGCAGAATCAAATCGGTAAGTTGTATTCCAAAAATTTGCCCCCATTTGCCAAACCACGCTGGTCTTTGAGACCACCGGGATGTTGAACCCGACACGCAAACCAGATGTTGAATTCACCACAGCTTCCCCAGATGCAGCAAGGGATAGGCCGTTTGCATCGAGGATTTCGCCAGCGGAGAGCGTGTAGCCCCCCTGAAAGTCGTAACCCACGGAAATCAGCTTCGCTGGACTTAGGCCCTCGATTTTAGGACTACAGAAGCGTTTGGCCCCCTCGTCCGCAAAGCCCAAATTGTCGTAGAGATCGAAGTCGATGTCCTCCTCCCCGGTGGCTGTAGTGTCTATCTGCGCCGAGGCAACGGCTCCAGCGAGTGCCCAGCCGAGTATGAGCACATTAAAACGCCAGAAAACTCTGCTCATTTCCCCGGAACGGCCAGTCGTTTCCATACATCCGTGCGGCCGAGCGCTTGCACGCCGATGTACCCGCGTATGTCGAGGGTGTTTTTATCCTTCATCTTGATGACGCAGCTGTACGTGCTGCCGTTGAGCGGGTCGTAGATGGTGCCGCCCGACCAGGTTCCATCTTCTTGATAGACGAAGTCCTTGAGCATACGGTAGCCTTTTAGCGGCACATTTTGTAGAGCAGGGTCGGGGTTGTTTTTGTCGGTCTTAGGCTTGCCCGTTTCGGGGT
>JBIKUM010000343.1:0-2946 GCA_044347585.1 Terrimicrobiaceae bacterium | reverse complement strand
ATCAACGCCCCGGGCCAAATCGTTCTCTCAGGCGAATCCTCCAAAATCGTCGTCGCTGTCTCCCTGGCCAAAGAATACAGCGCCAGAAAAGCGGTCGAACTCACGGTCGCCGGTGCCTTCCACTCCCGCCTCATGGAGCCTGCCTACCAGACGCTTTCCGTCGCCCTAGCCGAAACGCCCATGAATGTCCCGCGCGTCCCGGTCGTCTGCAATGTGGACGCCGTCAGCGTTAGCGATGCCGAAACGATCCGCCGCACCCTCGCCGATCAAGTTACAGGCAGCGTATGCTGGTCCCAGAGCGTGGAGTATCTCATCGACCACCTGCGCATCGAGCAATTCATCGAACTCGGGCCCGGCGGCGTGCTCGCCGGTCTCGTGGGACGCATCCGCAAAGGAACACCCGTTATCTCCATCTCCAATTCCGCCACGCTCAACGAGGCTCTTGCCGTGTTGGGCGCTGCTTGAGAGGTCAGCGCTTTTTCTCGAAAAGATAGTGGCTCACGAGCCATTCGTTGCCGCCGCTGTAGCCCCAGAGTTCGGCGCATGAGAGGAAGAAGACCCGCCAGTAGGCGCGCCACTTGGCGGTGCTTTCCTTGCCGTAGGTGGCTTCCAAAATGGGAGTGATGACTGCCTCGTTGGCGTCCATTTTTTCCAGCCAGGCTTCCGAGGTTCTCTGGTAGTGGGTGCCGCTCACGCGCCAGTGACCTCGAATGGCGAGGTCATCTTGGAAGTAGAGCAGAAGGTCATCCGAGGGCATGGTGCCGCCCTCGAAGAAGTAGCGTGTAATCCAGTCCGAGGGATCCTTGCCCTCGAAGTGGTAGGCGAACTCGCGGTGGGTGAAGATGTGAACGAAGAGCTTCCCGCCTGGCCGCAGCCAGCGGGCGACTTTTGCCATGAGGAGCTGGTAGTTCTTCATGTGCTCGAACATCTCGACGGAAACTACACGGTCGAACGAGGTGTCGCCTGCTTCGAATTCATTCATGTCCGCAGTCAGGATGCGCACATTTTTGAATCCCCGCCGCGCCGCCTCGGCGTCGATGTGGGCCTTTTGAGTGGAGGAGTTGGAAACGCCTGTGATGCGGGAGTTCGGGTATTTTTCCGCCATCCAGAGGGTGAGGCTTCCCCAGCCGCAGCCGAGTTCCAGCACATCCTGTCCATCGCTGAGTTGCGCGCGCTCGCAGCTGAGGGTCAGCATGGCCTCCTCGGACTCGGCGAAAGTCGTGTCCTTGTGCGGCCAGTAGCCCGAGCTGTATTTCATGCGTGGACCGAGGACGAGTTTGAAAAAATCGGTCGGCACCTCGTAGTGCTGCTCATTGGCCGCCTCGGTCTTGATCGCGATCGGGCTGCGCTTCAGTTCCTCGATGAAGGCGCTCAGGGCCTCGCTCTGCGCGATGGCGTCGGGTTTTGTTTCTTCGCGGAGCTTTTTGGCGAGCAGGTTGCGAATGCCGATGCGAATGGCGGCATCTGGCAGGAGATTTCGGGCGAGAAGGTCGTCGATGGAGATCATGGTTTTTTAGGAATCCAGGGAATGAATGGGCTGGTGCGTCGTTGGTAGGCGCGGTAGGCGTCACCGCGCGTCGCAAGGGATCTGGCCTCCGAAGGCGGTATGCCGGTCATGCAGGTCAGAAAATAGAGCATCAACAGCGGACTGGCGATGCCAACCCAGCTCCACGGCGAGCCAAGCGCGAACACGAAGTAGGCAATCCAGACAATCCACTCGAAGAAATAGTTCGGATGGCGCGAATATTTCCAAAGCCCGATATCGCAAACGCGGCCTTTCAATCCCGGTTGCGCCTTGAAAAGTTTGAGTTGCATGTCGGCGATGGACTCTCCGCCGATCGCTACAAGCCAAAGAACCACGCCCACTACTTCGAAGACTCCGATACCCGGAGCCGGATTCGCACACGCCAGCGCGATGGGGATGCTCAAGACTCCGATGAGAACGGCCTGCAATTGGAAAAAGCCGAAAAACATCAGCCAGGTATGCTTGGGAAATTGCGTGCGCAGCGCAGCGTAGCGCGGATCCTCCTCCGGATGGTGCGACATGACGCGTTTGTAGAGATGCATCCCAAGTCGGAAACTCCAGGCGAAAACCATCGCCGAAATCAGCGCGTTCCGAATCATGTGGCCGCTGCCAAAGATTCCGTAAAAAAGGGCCACGGGCGTGAATCCAAACGACCACCAGATGTCCACAATCCCCGCGTTGTTCATCCGTCGCGCAAAAAACCAAACGACAACCATCATGGCCATCGCCAAGGCTGTTCCTGAAATGAGCAGTGGAAGAATATTCACAGAATGGAAATCGATGCGGCCTGCAAAACTATCCTACGCGGCTTTTATTGAAACGAAAAATGCCCAGTCCGCTCTTAAGCCGAAAATGACGCGATAGGCGCTGACACCGGGAGGGCCAACCTCCGGCTTGGCCCAAATATCCCCTCTGAAGCTGCCGAATCACTTTTAGACACCACTATGTCCGAAAGTTGGTCGAACCACGCCTCTGAACGCCGCTTCGCGGCTGAAAAATCGGTCATGCGAGACGATGACCCCAATGTCACGCCGTAGCCGCGAAGCGCGTAGGCGGATCCCTTCAAATGATTTTGTCACGAATCGCGCTGTCGCGCGCGACTCCACCCTAAAAAATCATTTCGCAGTCCATGTGGGATCGATGAGCGTCGCTTGAGGGAAGGGCGGGGGGCCTTTTTCGCTTCGGTGGATCATTCCGATGAGCATGTCCACCGCAGCCTGCCCTGCCAGTTCGTTGTGTTGGTTCATGCCTGGCCAATGTGGACTGCCGGAACGCCATTCGTATTGGACCATCAGGACATCTTCTGGCACACGCAGACCATACTCCTCCACCCAATCTCCTATTTCGTGATAGAGGCTGAAGATCGCATCCGGGCGTTCTTGCTTCAGCCAGTGGTGGAAAAGGAATTTGTCTGCCCTTGC
>JBIKUM010000488.1:0-2956 GCA_044347585.1 Terrimicrobiaceae bacterium | reverse complement strand
GGAAGAGCGGCTCCTCGAAGTTCATCGGGTAGAGGTCGCGGTAGAAGGCCGCGTACTCCTCGTCGCCGAGCTCCGCCGGCGCCTTCGTCCAAATCGGGTCCGTCGTGTTCACCACATCCGGCACCTCGATCTGCACCTGCTTCGCCGTTCCGTCCTCGTTCGTTTCGCCGCTGGGGTCGTCGACCCACGTCGACCGCGTTCCGAAGACGATCTCCACCGGCATGAACTTGCAGTACGTGTTCAGGATGCCCCGGATGCGGTCCGTTTCGAGGAACTCCGCGCTGTCTTCGGCGATGTGGAGGACGATGTCCGTGCCGGCTTCCGCCTTCGTGCCGGCATCGAGGGTGTAGTTCGGTGAACCGTCGCAGGTCCACACGACCGCCTCGCTGCCCGGGCGCTGGCTCAGGCTGTGGATTTCGACCGATGAAGCGACCATGAAGGCGCTGTAGAAACCGAGACCGAAGTGGCCGATGATGGCGGTCTTCGCCTGTTCCCCGGAGTATTTCTCGAGAAATTCGGAAGCGCCGGAGAAGGCGATTTGGTTGATGTAGCGGTCGATTTCTTCCGCCGTCATCCCGATGCCGCGATCGCGGATCGTGAGGGTGCGGGCGTCGGCATCGAGGAGGATTTCGACGGCCGTTTCCCCGTCGATGGCCGGGAGTTCGCCGAGCGCCGCGAGGGTGCGCCGCTTTTGGGTCGCATCTACCGCGTTCGAGACGAGTTCGCGAAGAAAAATCTCGTGGTCACTGTAGAGGAACTTCTTGATAATGGGGAAAATGTTCTCCGTCTGGACGTTGATGCTTCCGGTCTGCATGGCGAATTGTGGTTTGGCTTGCTTCCGGCAAGCCGGATGCCAAACGCACTTCATGCCCCCCGGTCTGCCATTCTGTCCCATCGGGCTGACAGCGCGGCCTCGGCGCGGTATCTTGCGCGCATGCACCACCGCCTGCACCTCGCGGCCTGCGCCCTCGCGCTGTCCGCCGCCACGACCGGCCTTGCCCAAACCGACGCTCCCGACTGGTCCGTCCTCATGCAAACGCCCGGCGTGCATCCCGACTCGGTTCGGGCCCTGCACGACGCCTGGTGGTCCGGCCGCACCCGTCCCCAGGGCGGCGGATGGAAGCAGGTCGAACGCTGGCTCCACCAGGCAGAGGGCCGCACGGACGCCGACGGGGCGGTTTGGGGCGCCCGCGAAGCCCTCGGTATGGCTGAAGACGTCGCAGCATTTCGCAGTTCGCGCAGCACCGCCGGTACCTGGACGGTCTGCGGTCCGACCCTCGACGAACTCACGGACCGCAACGACATCCGCGGGGTCGGCCGCATGAACGCCATTGCCTTCCATCCGACGGATGCGAACACCGTCTTCGCCGGGGCGCCGTCGGGCGGGCTGTGGCGCTCGTACGACGGGGGCCTGAGTTGGAGCACGAACACCGACCATTTTCCATCGCTGGGCGTGAGCAGCATCTGCTTCGACCCGTTTAACCTCGACGTCGTGTACATCGGTACCGGCGACCGAGATGCCGCGGACAGCCCCGGTCTCGGGGTGATGAAATCGGTCGATGGAGGACTGACATGGGAGTTTGCTACGGAGGGCCTGGGCAACCGGGTCGTCGGGGATTTGCTGGCCCATCCGACGCAGCCGGGGGTGCTGCTGGCGGCCACGAGCGGGGGCGTTTTCCGGTCGGACGATGCCGCAGCATCGTGGGAGCTCGTGTCGGCAAACACCCAGAATTACAAGGACATCGCCTGGCACCCGACCGACCCGTCCATCGTGTATGCGACCGGGCAGGGGCGGTTTTGGCGCAGCGGTGACGGAGGCTTGTCGTTCACGTACATCAACGAGGGCATCGATCCGAGCACGCGCATGGTCATCGCGGTGACGCCCGCTGCGCCGGACAACGTCTACGTCTGCTCCACCGGGACCTACGACTTCCGCGCCTTCTTCCGCTCGACAGATAGCGGATTGAATTTCACGGAGATGAGCGATAGTCCGAACATCATGGCGTGGAGTGCCAGCGGCGACCAAGAGGGGGGGCAGGCCTGGTACGACCTCTGCCTGACAGCGGACCCGCTCGTGGCGGACCGGGTGTACGTCGGGGGCATCCGCATGAAGCGGTCGGACGACGGCGGCGCCACGTGGATCGATCTGCAGGACAGCTTCTTGCACGTTGACCACCACGCACTTGCGGCGAATCCGCACACCCACGAGGTGTGGCTGGCAAACGACGGGGGCATCTACCGCCTCGCAGATGGCGCGCAGTGGGTGGACCTGTCGACCGGCATCGTGACCGGGCAGATTTATAAGATAGGCCAAAGCCCGTTCGCAGGCACCGACGCCATGAACGGCTACCAGGACAACGGCACCTACGCCTTCGACGGGGTGGAATGGAGTCGGCGAACGGGCGGCGACGGGTTCGAGAGTGCCTACGATGTAACGGACCCGTCGTGGTTCTTTACGAGTTCCCAGAACGGCCGCCTCTACCGCACGGGCCCGGGCATCCAAAACCAGCCCATCGTGGCCCCTGGCGAGCTCGGTATCACCGAGGAAGGCGCGTGGTCCACGCCGTTCGCTCTCGACCGGGAGGACCCGAACACACTTTTCGTAGGACTCGTCAACGTGTGGCGCTCACGCAACATCAAAACCGCGGTGCGCGACTCCATCGTATGGGAACAGCTGACGACGAATTTGGGCTCCAGCCCGCTGGCCCTGCATACCCTCCACAGGTCGAAGGCCGACACGAATGTGGTGTTCGTGGCCAAAGCCTCGCGCCGGCTCTACCGGTCCATGAACGCCCTCGCCCCCCTAGCGGAGGTGGTGTGGGACGACCTGAGCGACAACCTGCCGCTGGCCTCCCAACCGGTCACCGCCCTCGAGACGGTGCCGGGGTCCGATTCCCTGGTCTACCTCGGCTTTAACAGCAAGGTCTGGCGGTCGGATGACCTCGGATTGAGCTGG
>JBIKUM010000514.1:0-2973 GCA_044347585.1 Terrimicrobiaceae bacterium | reverse complement strand
TATGATAGCATCATCTGTAATCTCTACCTTGTCTAACTTATATGCGAACTCACTAGACTCTTGGTTTATACCCCCAAATCTTTGAATGACTGTGGGTTGTATATGAGTATAGTTTAAGTTAGATGGAATTTGAACTTCCCAAGAAATAGATTTATTAGACTGAGATCCTTGTGGATCCCCAATGATAGTCTCTGTAGGAATTGCATCTTCAGGTGCTGTTACAAGATATACAGCATTTGAAGTAGTCATGTAGTTAGTTTCATTCCCATCTTCATCTACATATGCTAATGCAAGATGGTATGTTCCTGATACTACACCCCCACCTTCTTCTATACTAACATCTAAGAATTGTGGGATGTTACCTGTATTTAAAAACAGATCAAGCTTATCTACATTGTAGAATCTGTTCTCATCATAAAGAACTTCTACATCTCCTTCAGTAGCATCTACATGTCTTTCTTGCTTAGAAAGATTAAATACTCTTGGGGGATTGTTTTCTGCAACATATGAAATCCCAGTAGCCTCGTCTACCTGCCTATTAATATAGTTATCTGTGAAATATATAAGGACATCTTTAGTGCTGGAGATCTTCTCCATAGCTTCAATCGTATGATCAGCTTGGAAATTAAGATCATCGTTAATGTACAGTTCTTTAAATGACTGTTCTCTTGGGTTTAATACCCCAATAGCAGATGTACTAGTTACTCCAGTCTTTTTAACTCTTTTGTAAAATACTACTATTCTCCCATCCTCAAGATTACATTGTCCAATAATGTCTGTCCACTCTGGTATTCTATTAGTATAAGCTATTACATTCCCTGTCTCATTTACAACTGCACCCTTAGATACGTACAAATTAGCATTGAGGGCATCTCTGTAAGTGCCCTCAATCTGATCGACTCTCTCGGAGTCTTTGTACATTCCCTTAATAAATTTATTCATCTAAGTCTTGTAATTTCTCTAAGTTGGATAACATTTTAATTCCTTCAGCAACTTCAAAGTAAGGGCGGCTTGCGAGGTATTGAACGATAGAGTTCAAAGTCTCTTCAGTAATAATGTATTTGGGCATGGTTTGAGTTTAGTTTATTGCTCTACAGCAGTGGGGTATTTTTCTAACATAGCAGCATCTACAACTTCATTGATATCTGTAATATTTGTAGAATTGCTGTATATAAAAGAATGATAATGTTTAAACAGTCCCCCATTTTCATTGATAGTAATTGATACAACTACCCCAGTTCCAGGAGAGAATGTAACTCCATTAACCTTTATAGAAGGGTTTAATAACGTCATCATTGGGGCTTCAAACTCATATTCTCCAGAGATGGCCCAAATTTTTGTTTCGTAAAGCATATTGTTTTGTTTAAGGTTGTATGTACTTGTTTTTTAAAGTAAAGTAAGTATTCAAGTATTCTTCCTGAGCTTGTTCCCAATTTTCAGAATCTACAAATGATTTTACTTTAAGAACGCTTTGATATATAGACTCATATTCTTCTTCTGGGTTTGACAATAAATCTATTTTTTGAATAATTATCGGAGATAGTTGATAATATTCTTCTATAAGATTATCATAATAAACATCCCCTCTAAAGTATTCCCTAAGTGTTCGCATTGCGGTAAGTTCAGGACCGTCGTCTTGCAAATTTTTATAAAGAACAGTAGCCGTTGTTAAGTAGCACCCTTCTTTAGTTATTGTAAAGCTACAAATCAAAGTTCCATTGAATGTGTTGGAGTAAATGTTTATAGTTCCAGAATCACTAGGAGGCTCTACGTCCGCAATTTCAAAATAAAGAGTATTGTTGGCTACAACATCAACAGCGGCATAGTAACCAGTATAACCAATGGTACCAAGACCTGCAGAAGATTGCTTAAGTGAGAGAGCATTTGCTTGACTTCCGTGCCAGTATAGCTCAACCCCATTAAAATATCCTATTGCTCCCATTGAACTACCAGCTCCAGCTATGCATAAGGTACCCCCATTTGTAAAAGTTACTGTATTAGTAGTAGTAGGTGCCGTAATATTATTAAAATCAAAATCATTAGCGGCCCAGCCCCCCGCTGGAGCGGCAAAACTATTAGAAACAACTGTAAACAATCTCATGCTGCTTCTCTCTCTCCTACAATAGTCCATACATCGCTAGCGGTCCTCTTTAGTCCTATTACGGCATATTGTTTAGCTGTTTTGGCTGTTTGAGATGTTCTCAAAGTTACTCCAGAGGCCCCGACTACTGTCACCTGTCCAGCTCCATTCTGTTCAATATATATCTCTGTGTCTGCTAACCAAGCTACACTGGATTGTAGCGGGATAGTAACGGTTATAGCCGTTGCTGCTGTGCAACGAATATAGTCTCCAGCATCAGTTAATGCAAGAGTTATAGATGTATTTGCATTGTCAACTACAGTGGCTATCTCCGTAGTTGATAATAAAGCTCCGAGTCTAGGCATTATGCTGCAATTATTCCTTTTGTTTTTAAATCTTCAATAAGCGTCCCAAGCACATCCGCAAGTTCATCTACCGTCGTCGCATTTGCATCAAATGTTCTATCGGTTGTAAGGTTTGTTGGAGTTGTATACCCAGTTTGAGCCACTCCTACGGTTCCTCCCTTAAATGCAAATCCCCCATCATTTCTAATGGTTAATAGAGATGCAGAAGCATTATCTTGAATAAGTAACGAAGTTGTTGCGCTTGTTGCCCCAGCCCCAACTATTTCTACTCTATTTCTAAATCTTAAAAGACCATTATCAAATTCCCCATATATAAGTGGGGTACTTGTATTTGAGTTAGCTATGTATAATTTATTGGATCCTGTTGTTTCATTATATCCTGCGTTATGCCCTATAAAAACATTTGCAGCCCCAGATGTTAAACTATATCCAGCTTGATACCCAATTGCAATGTTATTATATCCTCCAGCAATATTATAGAAAACTCCATATCCAAGTGCGCAGTTTCCAAATGCTTGTGATGCAGCT
>JBIKUM010000438.1:0-2975 GCA_044347585.1 Terrimicrobiaceae bacterium | reverse complement strand
CGCCGCCTGCATCTGGTTGAACGAGCAGCATGTCGGCCGTCTGCCCGGGGTGACGGCGGTCGATATCAATTACGCGACCCGTCGGGCGCGGGTGCGCTGGGACGATGCGCGGGTCAAGCTGTCGGACATCCTTGGCGCGATCGCGGCGATCGGCTATCGCGCCTATCCCTACGATGCTGCCAAGAACGAGGAAATTTCCCGCAAGGAGCGCCGCGATGCGCTGTGGCGCCTGTGGGTGGCAGGCTTCGGCATGATGCAGGTGATGATGTACGCCTACCCGGTCTATATTGCCGATGGCGACATGGCGCCCGATATCGAAAGTCTGATGCGCTGGGCCAGCCTGCTGCTGACCATGCCGGTCATTTTCTATTCGTCGGCTCCGTTTTTCCGCAATGCCTGGCGCGATATCAAGTTGCGCCGGGTCGGCATGGATGTGCCGGTGGCGCTGGGCGTCGGTGCGGCATTCGTCGCCAGTTGCTGGGCGACGCTGGTGCAGGCCGGCGAGGTGTATTTCGACTCGGTGACGATGTTTGTCTTCTTCCTGCTCGGCGGGCGCTACCTGGAAATGACCGCGCGCCAGAAGGCGCTGAGCGTGACTGAGGCGCTGGCCAAGTTGCTGCCGGCCTTTGCGCAAAAAATGCCAAAATTTCCGGCCGACCGTAGCATTGAGCAATGTGTCGTGGCCGATCTGCGTCTGGGTGACTATGTGCTGGTCCGCGCTGGCGATATCGTGCCGGCCGATGGGCGGATCGTCGAAGGCGTCAGCTGCGCCGATGAATCGTTGCTGACCGGCGAGAGCAAGCCGGTTTCGAAAAAAACCGGCGATGCGGTGACGGGCGGTGCTATCAACGCGGAAAGTCCGCTGGTCGTGCAGATCGAACAGGTGGGCGAAGGCACACGCCTGTCGGCCATCATTCAGTTGATGGAGCGCGCTGCGGCCGAAAAGCCGAAGATCGTCGAACTGGCCGATCGCATCGCCAGCTACTTTGTCGCGGCGCTGCTTGCCGTGGCCGTGCTGGTTGCCGTCGGCTGGTATTTCGTCGATCCGTCGAAAGTGCTGTGGATCACCGTCTCGGTACTGGTGGTGACTTGCCCCTGCGCGCTTTCTCTGGCCACCCCGATCGCGTTGACGGTGTCGGCCGGCGCGTTGGCCAAGGACGGTCTGCTGGTGACGCGCGGGCATGCCATTGAAACTCTGGCCAGGGCGACCCACTTCGTCTTCGATAAAACCGGAACCTTGACGACTGGGCGTATGCGCCTCGTCGACGTCCTGCCGACAGCGAATCTCAGCCGGGAGGAGTGCCTGGCCATGGCCGTCGCGCTGGAGCACGCCTCGGAGCACCCGGTGGCCAATGCCTTGCGGCGCGCGGCAGGGGGGCAACTGCCGGAGATATCCGACGTGCTGAGCGAACCCGGGCAGGGCATTGAAGCGGTCGTCGCCGGCAGACGCTGCCGGATCGGGCGTCCCGGCTATGCGCTAGGTTTGGGATCGGCGACTTTGCCGAATGAGGCGATGGCTTGGCTGGAAAGTGGCGATACGGTCGTCACGCTGGGCGACGCGCAGCATTGTCTGGCGCTTTTTAGGATTGGCGACGAGATCCGTCCGGAGTCGGCCGCCTTGATCGCTGAACTGCGTGCTGCCGGCAAGCATGTCGTGTTGCTTACTGGTGATGCCGAAAACGTGGCCCGTCGGGTGGCCGGTGTTCTGGAAATCGATGACGTCCGGGCTGGTGCAACGCCGCAGGGTAAGCACGACTGCGTCACGGTCTTGCAGGCGGCGGGCGGGATCGTCGCGATGGTGGGCGATGGCGTTAACGATGCGCCGGTGCTGGCCCAGGCCCAAGTCTCGGTGGCCATGGGGGGCGGCGCTCAGTTGGCACGCACCCAGTCCGATTTTGTCCTGCTTTCGGAAAACCTGGATCATCTCCGCCATGGTTTGCGGCGGGCCCGAAGAACGCTCCGGGTAATTCGTCAAAATCTCTGGTGGTCCTTCGCGTACAATTTCGTGGCGCTGCCGCTGGCAATCGCCGGTTACGTAACGCCGTGGATTGCCGGCATCGGCATGTCGGCCAGCTCCTTGCTGGGTGTGCTTAATTCGCTGCGTATCCAGCGCGTGGAGAAGGATTGATGGAAAGCGTCTACCTGCTGATTCCCGTTTCGGTCATTCTGGTGTTCGGTATCGCCATCGCTTTCTGGTGGTCGGTCCGTAGCGGGCAATTCGATGATCTGGAAGGCCCGGGGTTTCGTATCCTGATGGACGACGATCAGCCAAAGCCGCCGGCGGTCAATGGCGACGCCAATAAATCAGAGAAAGTTTGACTTGCGTCAACGCGTGGATCGTTGCCTGTAGGCAATATGATCGCTATGTGAAGTGCGAACTTTGCAGTAATTCTCTGTTGGGGTTGGGGTGCGTTACGACGCACCCTTTTTTTGTCTACGCGCCCGGCAGTTGACAGGGTAGATACCCATTTCGGACTAATCTGGCTTAGATAATCGGTAGGTTGATCTAGGTCAAAACGCCTCCCTTAATCTAGAATACCATCGCTTTCTACGTGCCTCCTCGGGTTAAAGGGGGGTTGGCATTCCGTTTTTTATTAACGAGAGGTGGGTTCATGTCTGGAACGCAAACCACATACAACGATAAGGTCGTACGGCAATTTGCCGTCATGACTGTCATCTGGGGCATCGTCGGCATGCTTGTCGGTGTCATCATTGCAGCTCAACTGGTCTGGCCGGAGCTTAATTTCGGTCCCTGGTTGCACTTCGGGCGCCTGCGTCCGTTGCATACCAACGCGGTTATCTTTGCGTTCGGTGGCTGTGCTTTGTTTGCAACGTCTTACTGGTGCGTTCAGCGTACCAGCCACACCCGCCTTTGGGGCGGTCCGCTGATTCCCTTTACCTTCTGGGGTTGGCAAATCATCATCCTTCTGGCTGCCGTCACGCTGCCGCTGGGCATCACCACCGGCAAGGAATAC
>JBIKUM010000610.1:0-2989 GCA_044347585.1 Terrimicrobiaceae bacterium | reverse complement strand
CTCTATTGTCTCGAAAAGATAGACAAGTCAAGAACTTGTGAGATCGCAGTGGCTCGGTTCCGGAATCCTCGGACTTCCAGACTGCACAAGTATCAACTGGGCAAGTATCTCTTAAGAGCACAGACCCCGAATCTCGATCGGAAACCGGACGATCCTGAGGGTTTCATTACGGAGTACCGCAGTTTCCTCATCGACGCCATTATGAACGGCGGGAAGGAAGAGTTTTGCGTGGCTAAGTTGGGCACGGAGACAGCGGTAGGAGAATATGCGGGCATTGGGGGAGGTATCAATCGTCCGGATGGCATTCTGTTTTCCGATGTTGCTGACAAGCAGGTGATTCCGGTGCTGGTTGAATGCCTGTCGGCCCCTGACCACGTCTATCCTGAGAAACAAGGCTGTGTCAGGCGCGGCAAGCCAGGAGATGCAACAGGGCGGAACACCCAGCGACAGGGCATCCCTTTGGCTCTCGCCAGACTGAATGCGACTGAGGCCATCACGAAGTTACGGCACATTCTCCTCACTCACCACGATTACTACTTGCGCTATAATTCCGCTTATGCGCTCTCGGTCATTATGCCCATCCAAGAGGTGACGCATCTCGAAGAGCAACTCCTTGAAGCATCTCCGTCACAGTTGTTCACGCTTCCAAACGGCAAGCGCACGCTGAAGCATTTCCTATTCCCAATTGGGAAAGGGTTGCTCGAACGGGGAGTGGACGATGGCATACGGTTCATGTCCTATGAGTACGCCTACAACTCAGACGATACTTCGCTGCTCGGAGTGTTGCACATGGCGGAAGAGAGGGTAGCGCTGCTAAAAAACGTGAAGAGTGCCAAGGTTGAGCCTTTCTACTCAGAGGTTCTGACGCATCAGGCTCTTCGCGCAATCTTCCTCTTCAATGCAAAGGACCTGTCCTACTACGGCGATGAACCAAACTTTGACAAAATAACCGGCAAAGTGGAGATGCGGAACATGCCGGAAAAGGGGCTGCTCGAGAACGACAAACGTATCACCGCGCTCTACTCCTGTATTCTGGACGGGCTGAAGCTCAACGGCATAAATGGGTGTGATCAGCAAATCGAGGCAATCGGTCTGAAGACAGAGAGTGCCGAAGTACGGCAACTCAGCCATAAATTTCTTGACCGAGACGGCAGATAGCATGACAGCGAACAACCGCCATCAACACTACGCCGGTTCCGCTGCGCGCCACCGGCGAGATTGAGGCGTGGCGTTGGGACTGGAGAAATGATGAATAAAGAAGAGCGCAAGCAACTTTACAGAGCCATCGAGAAACGAGTCTTGGCCGGGGAACGCAAGGCCGAGATATATGCCAATTACCCGGAAGAACAAGATGCAAAACTCGTCGCCCGGGTTCTGGCGCAAATTCCAACCCCTGATCGACGCAAGCAATTCAGCTTGCTGAACGGGATACTTGTCAGCGCCATCGGCATTCTGGGCGCCATCAAGCTGCTGGTTGTCACACTTTTCGTACTGACCGAAATACCGAAGGGGGCTTTTCTTATCCTTTTGGCACCAGCGATCAACATTCTCCTGATCTGGGCTGTCGCCAAATTCAGAGGGGTCGGCTACCTCCTCGTGGTCGCCTTCGGTTTGACAGGGTTGTCCAAGGTGATGGAAGGGTTAGAGAAAGGGTCACACCCAATAGATCTTGCGATCAATTCAGTCAGCATGGTCTGTGTTCTGGTGTCCATTACTCTTGCAGCGGTCTTAATGAAGAAACTGCTCCCGCAGACCAACTTCTTCCTGACGCCAAAGAAGGATCAAGCAGGACATCCGATGTTTGAAGAATGACAGAGAACCCAACACGCCCGCTCGGTACGCTGCTGACGCGCCTATCGGCCCCTGCGGCTCCATTCAACAACATGATATCCCACATGCGGCAAGAATACGCTTGTTTACAAACGGCAACCGTCATACACTTTGCCGCTCGAGGGATAAAGCGCTATTCATTGGCGAGCGGCATGAATACTAGAATGGACATTCATTTTACGCCTTCTGTCTACGAGCACGCAGCGGCGCTGATCGGAGAGACGCCGTGGCGTGTCTCGCGTGATCCGGAATGCCTTTTTCGGGCGCACGTCGAAGCGTTTCGCCGTTACCGCCATTCCCCGGTTGTCGTAGGCATCGATATCTACAATCTCGAAGCAGAGGCGTACGGCGCAACCATTGCCACACCTGCCGACAACGATATTCCCTCCATTTGCGTACACCCGTGCCCGACAAGCGACGACATCGTGAGGCTCAACGTGCTCGATCCCAAAGGAGCCGGACGTATTCCGATGGTCATCGAAACGGGCAGGCGCCTGGCCCGGGCGTTGCCCGATGCCGACATCCGGATACCGGTGAGCGGCCCTTTCTCATTGGCCTGCAACCTGGTCGGCTTTGACCGCTTGCTTTGCGATGTCATTGATGAACCTCTGACCGTCAGACGGGCGCTCGACCATCTTGCCCGCGGGCAGATCGCTTTCGCCCGGGAGATCGCGTCGCAGGGATTGGGTATTGCTCTTTTTGAATCGGGCGCCACACCGCCCCTGATATCGCCGGAGATGTTTGCCCAGATCGAATTGCCCGTGCTCAAGCACGTCATCCAGGAGATCTCATCACTTGCCGGGCATCCCGTGCCCTGCATTATCGGCGGCGATACCTTTCCCGTGTTGGAGTCCATTCTGGATACCGGGACCGGATATGTCATTTGCCCCTCTGAAACCGATCAGGCATCGTTCATGCGGCACATGGCCGCCTATCCGGATGTCATGGTTCGCCTCAACACGGACCCAAGCGTCTTTGTGGCGGGAGACCCGGCGGCTGTCCGTCGTGAACTCAACAGAGTTCTGTCGCTTGCGGGAACACGGCGGAACGTCTGCATCGGAACCGGAGCCTTGCCCTTCGAGGCAGACCCGAAGCTGGTTCTGATGGCCGAGATGTTCATACGGGAGAGCGGCCCGTCAAGGGACGGGCATTCAAACCC
>JBIKUM010000059.1:0-11535 GCA_044347585.1 Terrimicrobiaceae bacterium | reverse complement strand
ACGCTCTCGCCACTCTTCGGCAAGGGTTCCTGGCTGCATAGTGGTGATGGCGGCGATTTGATCTATCAAGGCTTTGCGATTGGATTGATGAGAAGAGCTTGGGTTCATGGTTAATAATTTTGTCTAGTAACTAGACAATACACAAGCCAAAAAAATACACGCTCTGCGAGAATCCGTGACTTTCTTGTCCTGCACCCCGCTAGATCTTTCAGGAATCTTCTTGATCGCTCTGAATAGTCGTGTTTATTAAAGAATGAATGAGCTCCGCAACGCTGCTGAGGGAAATTGAAACCGCTCCCGAGGAAATCCGCCGGGAAGTTTGGGATTTTTTGTCATTCCTGAAATCGCGCAGGATGCTGGTGCCAACCAGTGATCCCTCCACGGAATCCATCGACTGGTCCGATCTCGCGTCCCGCTGGAATCGTGTATGGGGCCCCGATTTCGCGCCCGGCACACCTGTGGATGCGATCTTGAGCGATCTCCGGAGCGACTCGTGATCGCGTGTTACTTTGATACCGGTCTCGTCTTGAAGCTGGTGGTCAAGGAACCACTGAGCGTAAAAGTCCACGAATTTCTGAGCGTCCGCCGAGTGCCGGTTCCCTACCCGCTTCTCGTGCAACTGGAGTTTCACAACGCCCTTCATGCCAAACTCCACCGAGGCGAAATCACGCCACTTCAACTCGATTCCTGTCTTAAAATGGAGTCCGATTTCCTCTCCGAGGGCCGCTTCCAAAGGGTGGACTTGGATTGCGGGCGCGTATTCCACGCTACGCTTCGCATGATTCCCGGCGCTACCGCCACCACTGGCTGCAGGACCCTGGATTTGCTGCATATCGCGACTGCTCAACTGTGCGGCACCTCCGAGTTCGTCACCGGGGACGCCAGGCAGGCCAAAGCCGCTCGCTTTTGTGGCTTGGATGTCGTAGAAATCCGTTAATTCATTTCGCCTGATTGGAATGTGCACCACTCGGGAACGCCAACGTCCCCGTTGGCTTCGGTCGGCATGTAAGAGGACCTCGGCGTTCCTGAAAAAGCGATTCAGAGCGAGGGATTTTCTTTAACTTCGAATGACACTAATTTTCACGAATGGGGAGCGGCTTACACGGAGATTTTCCTTATCTGTTTCATGCGTGTTAATTCGCAAAAATGACTCAATCGCCCCCGCTCTTTCGCTCTTCGGGTTGCCTCAAGCGGTCTTCCAAGTAGCCGCCATTTTTGAAAAAATTTGCTCCCCGGAAACATCCAGCTTACGAATAGCGCTATGGAAACGACCTTTGAAGACCTGAAACAACTCCCTGTTTCCGAGAAAATCCAACTCGTTGAGGATTTGTGGGACTCCATAGCCGCTGAAACATCCCCGATCGGCCTTTCCCCGCAGCACATCGCCGAACTGGACCGTCGGCTGGATGCGCTGGAGGAAAATCCCCGCCACGGAACACCCTGGAGCGCCGTTCGCGAAAAAATTCTGGCCACTCTGTGAGTTTGACCGTCATTTTCCGGGACGAAGCCGAAGCCGATATGACCGAGGCAGCGCTTTGGTATGAACGGCGTTGTCTCGGGTTGGGGGCCTAGTTTGTGCGAAGTGTGGATGCCTGTTTTGCTTTGGTTTCCCGCCAACCCACGCTTTTTCCCGTTATCCATCGCGAGGCCCGCATGGCTCTGCCCCGCCGTTTTCCTTATTTGATCATTTACCGCGTCTTCCCGGATTTTATTTCCGTCGTTGCCGTCATTCACGGCAAGCGACACCCGCGCCGCTGGAAAGCCCGCTTGGAAGAAGACTGAAGTTCACACGCTGGTCACACGGGTATTTTCCCGATCGATTACCTGCTGCCGTCGGAACCCGCAGCTCTTCCGCCATTAACTCACGCGCGACAGCGACAGCTTCAACTCACCTCTGGCGACCATGTGCAGCACGCTGGCGGCCAGCGTCTGGTAGGGCAGCCCGGCTTCCTCCGCCCGCGCCCGTAGACCGGCAATGGTCTCGTGTGTGGTGCGGATGTTGATGCGTGCTGGCCGTGCCGGCTTCCGCACGACTTTCATCTTCGAGGCTACAGAGGGCTCCGGGATTCCCAGTGCCTTTTGCTGGTCGAGGTCGAGGGCAGG
Source organism: Terrimicrobiaceae bacterium (assembly GCA_044347585.1). GTDB lineage: Bacteria > Verrucomicrobiota > Verrucomicrobiia > Chthoniobacterales > Terrimicrobiaceae > UBA967. The sequence goes on along the minus strand of JBIKUM010000059.1, from coordinate 9,432 downwards.
CCCCGCAGCGAATTTCCAACCCTCATCGGCGGGTTCTGCTGTGTAGTTAAGTTTTTTGGTTTTCATAGGCGCTCTTTTGCTTCCTCCAATATCCAGCACCGATCACGCGGAGGGCATCTTCACGAATTGTGAACCTCACGGTCAAAATTCCCCTTCCATCGTGGCCGATAGCGTAGAACCTCGGCTCGTCCAGGCTGTGGTTTTGGTTTGGAGTGATTATACGGTTGGGATCTTCGAAAACCCGAAGGACCATGGAAAAATCCACGCCGTGTTTGGCCAAATTGGCCGCTTCCTTGGCAGGGTCGAATTCCAACTGCATGCGTCGAATGTGTGCCTCATAAATTCATATGTCAAGCCCTCCTTGGGTGGATTACCAATCGGGAGCGCCAACGTCCCCGTTGGCTTCGCTTGGCATGTCTCTGGGCCGACGAGGACGTCGGCGTTCGTGCGAATGCACATATATGAAATCAACCAGTGAAAGTCTGAGTCATCCCGAGACGAGCAACGGGAGAGGAGCCGGAGGCGACTGCGTCGTCGTGAGACGGGGTGGGGAGCAGCCCGAGGCGGACCTGTGGTCCCAAACAAAAGTGAACCCGATTCGGTTTGCAACAGCGGCGAGCCTGCGAGCAAGTGGCGAAGCCAGTGGCCAGAGCCATATCCATTTCCTCTCACATTTCTCGTATAAGGGGGAGAAACGGGCTGTTGTGGATGGTTGGGGTGGGAACGCGGGGAAGGTTTCATATGGAAGCGTTGAGACCTGCGTGGGCAGGAACCCGTTTCGACGGGACCGCGCAGGAGTCAGAGCCGCCATAGTAGCGAAGAAGCGGGGTAATTCCCGTGGAGCGAAGGGCGGCAGGAAGGTGGAAAGGCAAAGGCCATGAACTGCGAAGAAACCTCCGCGCCAGTTCCCGTAGGGGATAAACAAGTGGAAGAGGACTTGTGGCAGCGCCACAAAGCCGAACGCGGGGTATGGACAGAGCCAATGCTGATGGCCCTCGAACGAGGGATTGAGGGAAACAAGTGGTTCAGTCTGATCGACAAGGTTTGGTCGGAACGGACACTTGGGCTGGCATGGGAAAAGGTGAAGGCCAACGCAGGGGCATGCGGCGTTGACGGCATCACGATAGAGCGCTTCGACAAAGACAGCCAGATTCGGCTGCTCGCCGTTAAAGAGCAACTCAAGCGAGGCGACTATCAACCCAAGCCAGTAAAACGGGTGTGGATCGATAAACCTGGCAGCGTGGAAAAGCGGCCGCTGGGGATACCCACGGTTGTCGACCGCGTGGTGCAGGCAGCGGTGAGAATGGCCATAGAGCCCATATTCGAAAACCGCTTCGCCAAGCACAGCTACGGGTTCCGCCCCGGATGTGGTTGCAAAGAGGCACTGCGGCGAGTGGATGCACTGCTTGAGGCAGGGCATAGGCATGTCGTGGATGTGGACATCAAGGGATACTTCGATGCGATACCTCACCAAAGACTGATGGCGCTGGTGCGCGAGCACATTGCCGACGGAAGGGTGTTGGGATTGATCGAAGGATTCCTGAAACAAGGAGTCATTGAAGGAGCAAACTGGCAGGAGGCGAAGGACGGGACGCCGCAAGGCGGAGTCATAAGCCCGCTGTTGGCGAACATATATCTCAATCCGTTGGACTGGCTGATGGCCGGACTTGGTTTTGAAATGGTGCGATATGCCGATGATATGGTCGTGCTATGCCGCAATCAGGAAGAAGCTGAGGCCGCGCTGGAAAAGCTACGGGAGTGGATGACAGAAGCCGGGCTGACCTTGCATCCAGAGAAGACCCGCACGGTGGACATGAACAAGGCCGAGAGTCATTTTGACTTCCTCGGTTACCGGTTCAAAAGAAGCCGGCGGGCAAGATTGATGAAATTGGTTCGGCCCAAAAGCATGAGCAAGCTGCGCGAATCCATCACACCCCGAACGCGTCGCAATGACGGAAAGAGCATGGAAGCTATCGTGGCGGACATCAATCGGACGCTTGTCGGCTGGTATGGCTACTTCAAACACGCCAAGGACAACGAACTTGGAGGCATCGACGGATGGATACGCATGAGATTGCGCTCCATCTTGAGAAAGCGACGCGGCTGCAAAGGCCGAGGGCGAGGCAGAGACCACCAACGCTGGTCCAACCGCTACTTCACCGAACTTGGGCTCTTTTGCCTGCTGGAAGCCAAAGTCTCGGAAATCACTAGTCTCCGATATGGAGCAAACCACTAACTGGAGAGCCGGATGCGGGAGATCCGCAAGTCCGGTTCGGAGGGGGGAGCGAGACAAACCAATGTCTCGTTCCTACCTCTATCCAAATGGCCAAGCTGTAAAAGTCAGCCTTGATCTAATTCTAAGTCATGCCTTAAAGTATAATAGGTCAAACAGCTTTAGAAATAACGATGTTATGTGTGTGGCGCTTTTTTGAGGAAGTGGGGGGTTACCAAGTGTAATTCACGGTGTAGGTGATTTTGCGTTCTTCGCCGGGTTTTACGGGGATGGGGAATTGGATTTGGTGGGATTGGGGTTTGGTAAAGGGATCGGAGTTGGCGGTGATTTTCCAGTTGGCGGAGCGGTAGAGGTGTTCGATGACGCGGATGGTGACGGGGTCTTTTTTTCGGTTGCGGAGAGTGATTTCGAAGGTTTCCGTGGCGGATTTGTTGGCGGTGTCGACACGGAAGTCTGTGCGTTTTCTTTCGCCGATGAGGTCGAATGCGTCACCGGTGTGGATTTTTATGAGCTCATCGGCGGGGGTGTGGTCGAGCTCGTTTTCTCCGGTGAATTCGAGTGTGTCGCCATCGGCGCGGTAGAAGCGGATGCGGCCTTTCGGGAGGGGAATGCCGAGGTTGTTTTGCTTGGTGTTTTTGAACTCGCGGGTGATGGCGATTTTTGTGGAGCTTTGGGTTCCGAATTCTTCGCTGGTGCGGCGGAAGGCCGGGTCGATGGATTGCCAGTTGGCGATGTCGGCGCCGTCGTAAGTGTAGATGGTTTCAGATTGGACGGCGGAGGCGCGGAGGAATTCGACCTGCTTGGTTTCCTGATTGAGAAGGGTGGTCGGGCGTTGCAGGGAGTAGAGGTGGAAGTCGTCGAAGGTTTTTTCGGTCACTTCGGGTTCGTTCATGGCCATGGCGGCAACGGCCATTCTTGCCATGTTTCCGCGGGCTGGAGGGGCGATTTTATTCACATCCCCCGCGAGGAGTTTGATTTTGGCTTTCTCGAAATCGCGTCCGGACTGGTTCTGCATGGTGATCCAGCCGATGATTTCGAGGGTGTCGGCTTTTTCCGGTGCGACGATGTTGTAGCTGGCTTGCCATGTGAGTCCACCGGTGATGTAGGCGAGTTCGGCTTGGGATTTTATGGCCTCGGGGGTCTGGATTTTCCAGACGAGGCGGGGTTTGAGGATCGTGTTGTCGCCGAGGGAGGGGAAAAGGGGTTCGCCGGGGAGGCTGAATTGGATTTTCCCGTCGACTTCGATGATGGGGGCCTGATCGGGCGTGGCGCGGATGATTTTTCCCTTCACGATGCGGTCTGGTTTTGTGATTTCACGCACCTGGAAATCGATTTCCTTTCCTTCGGAGAGCGAGAGCAGGAGCTGCTGCGTGACCGGATCGTTGCGGTAGTTTTGCTCAATAATGCGCAGCGGGGCGCCGGAGGCATCGCGGAGAATCACGGAGTCCGGCTCGAGCAGGCGGGTGGCACCATCAAAGACAAGCTCGCTGGTGCCGGACGGGAGGTCGAGCGGCAAGGTGTCGCGGACGACGGCAAAGTTTTGATTGTAAATCGTGAGCCCCGGCGCGGCGAGGGCCAGGGGTGCCGCAAGGGCGAGGAGGATGGGGAATAGGAGATTCATGAGGTGCGGGGGCTTATGGCTTGGTAGAGAAAATGGGCGAGTTCGGGTGGCGGGATTTCGGTCTGGCCGGGGTGGACTTCGAGGAGGATCGGTGTGTGTTGCTCGAGGATGTCGCGGTTGGTGCGCGTGACGATATCTTCACTGGTGGAGAATGTGTTGAGAACGATGCCGGGGCAGTGGAGCCCCTTGGCGCGGATGCTCTCGAGCGTGAGCAGGGTGTGGTTGATGCAACCTAGGCGGTTGGCGACGACAACGACAACAGGCAGGGAAAGGCGGGCGGTGAGGTCGGCGATGGTCTCGGTGGGCGTGATGGGAACGAGCCAACCGCCGGCACCTTCGACAAGGAGGGATTGGTGTTTATGAGAGAGGTTGCGGAACCAGGCTACAAGGGGGTCGAGCGAGAGGGTGCGGTTTTCGAGTCTGGCCGCGACGAGCGGGGCGGCGGGTTCACGGAGCCAGATGGGGTTGGTTTCGTCGAGGGACAGGCAATGGTCGGATGCGGCTTGCAGGATTTCGACATCCGAGCGCTCGCCGCTGCACAGTGGCTTGAGGGCGATGGTCTCAAAGCCTCTGGCGCGGAGGGCGCGGGTGAGGAGTGCCGTGACGAAGGTCTTTCCGGCGTTGGTGTCGGTGCCGGTGATGAAGAGGTTCATTTTTGATCAGCGGAGGGCGCCGTGAGTTCCAAAAATACACTTTCGAGCGAGCGCTGGGGTTGGCGGGTGGAGAGGAGCTTGGCGGGGGAGTTTTGAAGCAGGTGCTCGATTTGGGAGCGGATTTCAGGGGTGGCGTTTTCGATGACGAATTCAGTCTGGTTTTTCACCGAGACGAGGTCTGCGAGCGCGCCTTCGCGGATCATTTCACCACGGGCCATGATGCCGACGCGGTCGCAGATTTCCTGAACCTGCTCGAGAAGGTGCGAGGTGAGCAGAACGGTCTTGCCGCGTTTTTTAAGGTCAAGGATGAGATCGCGGATTTGGTGGGATCCTGCGGGATCAACGCCGGCGGTAGGTTCGTCGAGGACGACGAGGCGGGGATCCTGAATGAGCGCCTGGGCGAGCCCGATGCGCTGGAGCATGCCTTTGGAAAATCCGCCGATGCGGCGGTCACGAGCGTCTTCGAGGCCGACGAGATGGATGAGTTCGTCGATGCGTTTGTTGAGGGCCGTTCCCCCCATGCCGCAGACCTTGCCATAAAAGCGGAGAGTCTCGGCGGCGGTGAGGAATTTGTAGAAATAAGGATTCTCGGGGAGAAATCCGACATCACGGCGGCTGTGGTAGTCGCGGCTGTCTTGACCAAAAATCATGGCTCGGCCGTGGTTGGGAGTCACGAGCCCGAGGAGGATTTTCAGCGTGGTGCTTTTGCCGCTGCCGTTCGGGCCAAGGAGGCCGTAAACCTCGCCGGGGCGGACTTCGAAACTGATGTTGCGCACGGCGGTGACGCGCTGGCGGCGAAGCGGGACAGGAAAAATCTTGGTGAGGTTTTCGATGCGGACGGCGGGAGTGGTCATGGCACGATGGAGAAACCGCGCAGTGTGGCGGGGCGGGAGATGGGTTGTGGGGATTCGAGAGCGATATGGCCTGCGAGGTGGCTGGCGCGTATGCCCTCGAGAAAGGCATCGACCTCGTCGGCATCGCCGCTGGCGATTAGCTCCACACGGCCGTCGGGCAGATTTTCAACCGTGCCGGAGACATCATATTCGCGGGCGAGGTTTTTGACAGTGTAGCGGAAGCCGACTCCTTGCACGCGGCCTTCGTAGTGGACGCGGAGGGTTTTCATTTCCGGATCTGGCCTTCGCCGCGGATGAGGTATTTGTAGGTTGTGAGTTCCTCGAGTCCCATGGGGCCTCGGGCGTGGAGTTTATCGGTGCTGATGCCGATCTCGGCGCCGAAACCGAATTCGCCGCCGTCGGTGAAGCGGGTGGAGGCGTTCCAATAAACCGTGGCAGAATCGACCGAGGCGAGGAAGGTTTCAGCCGTGGCGGGATTGCGGGTGATGATCGCGTCGCTGTGGTGGGAGCCGAAGGTCTCGATGTGATCGATGGCGGCAGTGAGGTCATCCACGATTCGGACGGAGAGGATCAGGTCGAGCCACTCGGTGCGCCAGGTGCTGTCATCCGCCTCGCGGAGCGCCTTGTAGTGCAGGCTGGAGAGGATTTTGAACGCTTCGGGATCGGCGACGAGCTCGACGCGGGCGGCATCCATCGCGGGTGTGGCGAGTTGGAGGAACTCCTGCGCGATGTCACGGTGCACGAGGAGGGTTTCAAGGGCGTTGCACACACCGGGGCGTTGGCATTTGGCATTGATCGCGATATCGAGGGCCATTTGCAGATCGGCTTCCCAGTCCACGAAAACATGGCAGATGCCGTCGTAGTGCTTGATGACCGGCATGCGGGCGGCGTTGACAACGGCCTCGATGAGCGAGTGCCCGCCTCGGGGAATGATGACATCCATGAACTGGTCCATCGCAGCCATGATTTTTACGGCTTCGCGGTCTTTCGTAGGGATGAGCTGAACGGAAAAATCGGGCAGTCCGACTTGAAATCCACCGGCCTGGAGGGCCTTGGCGATGGCGAGGTTTGAGGCCAGAGCCTCGGAGCCGCCGCGAAGGATGACAGCGTTGCCGGTTTTCAGGCAAAGCACGGCGGCGTCGGCGGTGACATTAGGGCGGGACTCGTAAATGATGCCGATGACGCCGATCGGTGTTCGGATTTTTTGAATCTGGATGCCGTTCGGGCGTGTCCAGTCGCGAAGGATTTCTCCGACAGGATCCTCGAGGGCGGCAACCTGGCGGATGCCGTCGGCCATTCCCGAGATGCGGTCCGTCGTGAGGCGCAGGCGATCGATGGCAGCTTTGGTGAGGCCGTTTTTTTCAGCGGCGGCGGTATCCTCCGCGTTGGCGGCCAGGATTTCGGGTGAACGAACGACGAGTTCATCCGCCATGGCGATGAGGATTTTATTTTTTTGTGTGGCGGAGAGGCGCGCGAGGGCGCGCGAGGCCTCGCGGGCGCGGCGGCCGATGGTGTGGATTTCCTGTTCGAGTGTCATGTGGCGGCAAATGGCGTGTAATCGAGGCCGTGGGCTTCGGCAACGACTTTGCAAGTGATGCCTCCCCTGTAGATGCTCAGACCTTCGCGGAGGCCGGGTGTGCGTTCGAAGGCTTCGGCGAGTGGGAGGTCTGCGAGTGTTTCGATGTAGCGGTAGGTCGCATTCGTCAGCGCCTGCGTGGCGGTGCGGGCGTAAGCGCCGGGCATGTTGGCGACGCAGTAGTGGACCACGCCCTCTTCCACGAAGGTCGGGTTGTCATGTGTCGTCGGACGGGAGGTTTCGAGGCATCCGCCTTGGTCGATGGCAATATCCACCACGACGCTGTTGGGTTTCATGAGGCGGAGCATCTCACGAGTGATGAGTTTCGGAGCCTTCGCGCCTGGAACGAGAACGGCGCCGATGAGGAGGTCCACACTTGGCAGGAGGTCGAGCAGGCTTGCCTCGCTCGAGTAGAGTGTGTGTGCGGTGCTCATGGTGATGTCGAGGAAACGCATTCTCTCCAGATCAACTTCGAGAATGGTTACATCCGCTCCCACACCTGTGCCCATGCGGGCGGCATTGACTCCTGCGGTGCCTCCACCGATGACAACGACTTTTCCCGGAAGCACTCCGGGCACGCCGCCGAGGAGCACGCCATTTCCGCCCGTGTGCTTGGCGAGAAAATATCCCCCCACCAGCACGGACATGCGGCCTGCGATCTCGCTCATGGGCTCGAGGAGCGGGAGGCGGTTGTTGACCCGCACGGTCTCGTAAGCGATGCAGGTCGCGCCGGATTTTTGGAGTGCCTCGGTGAGCGGACGGCTCGCGGCGAGGTGCAGATAGGTGAAGAGAATCTGGTCTTTGCGGAGGAGAGGATATTCCTCTGGGAGTGGCTCTTTGACTTTCACCACCATGTCGGCGCGGGCGAAAATCTCGGCGTGGCTGGTGACAATTTCCGCGCCGGCCTGGCGATAGTTTTCGTCGCAGAAGCCGATGCCTGCTCCCGCCTGAGACTCCACGACGACGTTGTGGCCGTGCTTGATGAGCTGATAGGCGGCCGATGGGAGGAGCGCCACGCGATGCTCCTGGGCTTTGATTTCCTTGGGGACTCCGATGACCATGGCGAAAATATGAACCCAAAGCTTTTTTTCCGAAAGCGGTTTCTCGCTTGATTGGTATCGTGCGGAGTGGTGTCTATTAGTCTTCGAGTGATCCGGATTTTCTCCATTCTTGTGCTTTGTCTTGTCGCATCCTGCGGCGGCGTGATTGCGCAAACCGATACTCTCAAGGAATTGGAGAGCAGTTCCACCGAGCACATGCGCGAGGAACTCGGCGTAAATCCCGTCACCTCGCCTTCCATAGCATCGCTGCTCAAGGACCTCGAGGCCTTTCGTCCGGTGCCGATGAAGACAATCGAATCCGCGAATCGCGGGGCAAGTTTCAGCAACCGCCTTCAGACAGCATTGCACTTCGGTTCGCTGGTGGCTGATGGTTTCATGCTAACGGTCGCCGAGCGTCCGCAGGATGTGCAGGACATCGGACGCGAACTCATTCGCCAATCCCGCGCTCTGGGAGTCGGCGAGCGGCTTGCCAAGCGCAGCAAGAGCCTTTTTGAACTCAGCGACAAGGGCGACTGGGTCGGCATGCGCGGGGAGTTGGTGAAAACCCAAGAAGATGTCGAAGAGTCCATGATGGAACTCCACGATGAGGAAATGGCCCACATGGTCAGCCTCGGTGGATGGCTGCGCGGCTTCCAACTAGGAGCTGTCAGCACCGATGACCGCTACTCCCCGGCAAAGGCAGAAATTCTCGGGCGTGTGGATGTGATGGAATACTTTCTGGATCGGCTAGACACCTTGAACCCGCGACTGAAGGCCACCGAGATGGTCACGGAGTTCACCGACCGCATCAAAAAAATCCGCCTCGTCGCGATCGAGACCCAAGGCGCGATACCAACGCCGGAGCAGGTCGCCAAAATGCGGAAGCTCGCCGACGAAGCCGAACAGATCGCCACCGCGAAGGTGGACGGCGATGGCAAGCTGCTGCGCTGAGGGTTTGCTCACGCGAAACCCGCTGAGGCAATCGATGCGAAGCAGGTGTCGCAGGATTTGCACCATGGCAAACTAAACGCGCTTTTCGCTCTGGATTCTTAAAAAGTGATAATGCGAGGGCGGTTTATCATGCGAGGAGTCGTGTGGAACACAAGGCGGCGACTTTTTTCCAGCGACGCTTTTGCAAGACGCTGTGAGAGGATGCAGAAGGAAAGCGCAGGTGGAAAACGGAGGATAATATGTGATTATTTGGAACTGACTCTTTTGTTTGCAAGCGTTCTCAAGGCGCTTAAATGTCAATAATTAATTCCTGACCCCTATGACCATTTAGTGAGTCCCTCACGGTTTTTCGTGGTAAATCAGATTGGATTTTGGATTTGCTGGGCGATGAGGGATGGCATATTTTCTTAATCAGTGACGCTGACCGTAGACATACCTGATGATCTAGCTGCCGAGCTTGGCGCGGGATTCCAGAATCTCGGCCGTGCTGCTCTTGAGGCTTTG